>JABFXB010000339.1 GCA_013361975.1 Dermatophilaceae bacterium | reverse complement strand
TCATTCCCGCGACGCGGCGGCGAGCACGCGAGTAGAGTCCTTGGGCGCTGCGTGGGTAAGGAGCGGACATGGTGCGCACCCTCGGGGTCGAAGAGGAGATGCTCCTGGTCGACGTGCGGAACGGGAGGGCGCGGTCGGTCTCGGGGCAGCTGCTCGTCCGCGCCGCGCACCAGCCTGAAGAGGTGGCGGGCGTGGGGGTGCACGGCGCTCTCGAGGGCGAGTTCCAGCAGCAGCAGATCGAGACGCACACTGCCCCGGCTGCCGACCTCGACACACTGCGCCGCGAGGTGGCTCGCTGGCGGCGTGAGGCTGTCGCCGCTGCTCGTTCGACCGGGTCGAGCGTCGCAGCGCTCGCGACGTCGCCGCTGCCGGTCAACCCGATCACGGTTCGCTCGCCCCGGTATGCGTGGATGGAGGACCGCTACCAGCTGAACGCCCGTGAGCACCTCGTCTGCGGCTGCCACGTGCACGTCTCGGTCGAGAGCGACGAGGAGGCCGTGGCGGTCATCGACCGGGTGCGCGTGTGGATGCCGGTGCTGCTCGCGCTGAGCGCCAACTCGCCGTACTGGCGTGGGGAGGACTCCGGCTTCGCCAGCTACCGCTCGCAGGTGCTCTCGCGGTGGCCGTCGTGGGGTCCTGCTGACGTCTTCGGCTCGGCCGAGGCGTACCACCGTCGCATCCGCGAGATGGTCCTGACGTCGGTGATCCTCGACGAGGCCATGGTCTATTTCGATGCCCGTCTCTCCGCGCACTACCCGACAGTCGAGATCCGGGCCGCCGACGTGTGCTTCACGGTGGAGGAAGCCGTCGTCATCGCCGCGCTGTGCCGCGGCCTGGTCGAGACCGCGGCGCGGGACTGGGCGAGCGGTCACGTCGCGCCGGACGTGCCGACGCTGCTGCTGCGGATGGCGACGTGGCAGGCCGGCCGCGAGGGGATCGAGGGAACCCTCGTCGACTGGCGTTCGGGTCTGCCCCGTCCGTGCTGGCGGGTGGTCGACTCGCTCGTCGAGTACGTGGGGGCGGCCCTCGAGGACGCCGGTGACCTCGGGGTGGTTCAGGACGGACTGCTCCGGCTGCGTGAGGAGGGCAACGGCGCCATGCGCCAGCGCGCCACGTTCGACAAGACCGGTCAGCTCGTCGACGTCGTGGCCGAGGCGGTGCGGGTGATGAACAGCAAGGGCTGCGGCGAGGCCCCGGAAGGGCGACTGCGCCCGACCCGCCTTGACAAGGCCGATCTCCGGATCGCGGCTGACTGGCAGAGCTAGGGCTTGCTCCTCCGTCGTGGCGGCGGTGGCCAGACGTGTGCCCGGCGCAGGCGGCGCCGCAGGTTGCGGCCTCCCGTGGCTGGGTAAGGCGGGGCCATGTTCACAGGCACGGTGGTGCAGCTGGTCCGCGCGGTCCTCCGTGACGCCGGACTGGGGCAGGAGGGGCTGCCGGCAGGTCACCGCGATCTGGAGCTGATGAGCGGCGGCGTGGACGCCAGCACGTTCTTGGTCCACCGCGCCGCGGGCGACGTCGTCGTCAAGCTCGAGGGAACGGGTCTGGAGGCCGAGTCGGGGGCACTGCGCGCGTGGAGTTCGCACAGCCACCACGTGCCGGACGTACTCGGTTTCGGCCGGCTCGCGCAAGCAGGCTGCGCCGAGCCCGTGCCGTACCTCGTGCTGGAGGTGCTGCGCGACCACGCGGGCGGGGTGGCGCCGACGGCCTCGGAGCTCCTCGAGGCCACCCCGGACCTCGGCTCCAGAATCGGGGAGGCCCTCGGAGCCGAGCTCTGCCGACTGCACGAAGCGGTCCACCACGAGGGCTTCGGCAACTTCGGCGACTCGCCCGGGGCAGAGCGCACCTACGACAGCTGGGGTGCCTATCTGTCCGACTACCTCGGTTTGCACCGTGACTTCGTCACCGCGACGGGCGTCTCGGACCGGCGCCTCCGGCTTGCGCTCGACGCGCTCCGTGACACCTCGTACGACGACGCCCCGCGGCTCCTCCATGGCGACGTCTCAGTGCGCAACCTGGCCGTCTACCAGCGGGATCCGCTCGCCGTCGGCCTCTTCGACCCCAACCCGCTCGGTGGTGACCCGTCGTGGGACCTGGCCCCCGTTGCCAACAAGGCCGCGCTCGGGGATGAGCTGTGCCGGCGGGGTGGGGAGTCCGGGTCGGCCGCGACCGACGCAGCGGTCTGGTCGGGGCTCCAGGCGGCATACGGCGCCCTGCCCGACGGGCGGATGGTGGCGGCGCAGCTGGTGCAGGCGGTGCTGCAGGCCGAGGCGCGCCACCACGGTCGCGGCGATGGCGACCTGGGGGAGCGCGAGGTGGCCGTCGCGGACGACTTCGTGCGCGAGCTGGTCGATCGGCTCGTCCGGTGACTGCCCGCAACCTTGTTCTCGTGCGTCATGGTGAGAGCCGGACGAACGCGACGAGCACCTTCCAGGCCGGCGACCAGTACGCCACCGACCCGCTGACGGAGCGGGGCGAAAGGGCGGCGGAGGAGCTGGCGGAGCGCTTCGCCGGGTTGTCCGTCGACGTCGTGCTCAGCAGCGGCTACCTCCGCGCGCGCATGACGGCCGCCCGCATCGCCGCGACCTCCGGTGCCCCGCACGTCGTGCCGGCAGTCGGTCCGGAGGGTGTCGTCGACCGGTCCGCCGACGATGTGGGCGCCGGTGGACGCCGCTCGCTGCTGCGCGAGATCGACGTCCCGACCGAGCTCGAGGGACTCCGCTTCGACGACCCGCGAGCACGGGCGATCCAGCGTGCGGCCCTCGCCGTCTCCGAGCAACCCGGCGCGCACCACTCCGACGAGGAGAACCTGCACGACCTGTGGCAGCGGGCAGAGGCGATCCGGTTGTACCTCGAGGGCCGCGAGGAGAGCCTGACGGTCGTCGTCGCGCACGGCGGAATCCTCAAGGTGCTCCTGGCCCACCTGATGTTCACCGCCGTCGACGGGCTGGACTCTGCCGGAGAGCTTGCCGCCTACCGCGGCTTCACGCGCCTGGGCTGGTGGGACAACACCGGAGCGGTGTCCCTGAGGTTCACCCCCGGCACGGGGTGGCTCTGGCTCATGACCGACATCGACCACCTGCACCCGGCCTACTTCGGCTTCATGCCGGCAGAAGGGACCAAGGCTCCTGACGAGGGCGCGGAGTACCTCGGTCGACGCCGCGGCTGAGTGGCGGCCGGAGCTGGCCGCTGGGCAGGCAGCGCGGCCTTTCGCAGAGAACTCTGACCTCAGTCGAGACGATCAACGGCTGTCCGCTGCGGACGTGGTGAGACCGGGTATGAGGACCAAACACCACAGAGCGCGCTCGAAGGCCTCGGCCCGGCGCCAGCCAGGTGAACATCCCAGACAAGGAGCCCCTCGATGAGCGAAACGCAGAGCCGTAACACGACAGCCGTGACGAGCGCCGAGGGCGCACAGTCGCCTCTGGTCACCGACCTCGGTCGCACCACGATCGCCGACACCGTCGTCGCGAAGATCGCCGGGATCGCCGCGCGGGAGGTGGCGGGAGTACACGCCCTCGGCAGCGGCACGGCCCGTGCCGTCGGCGCCCTCCGTGAGCGCATCCCCGGCGGGCGCACGAACAACTCCCAGGGCGTCTCGGTGGAGGTCGGCGAGCGGCAGGCGGCCGTCGACGTCCAGCTCGTGGCGGACTACGGCGTGTCCATCGCGGACCTCGCCCAGGGCATTCGCCGCAACGTCATCTCTGCCATCGAGCGGATGACCAGCCTCGAGGTGACTGAAGTCAACATCGAGGTGCAGGACGTCTTCCTGGAGCAGGACAACCAGGACCAGGACCAGTCCCAGGGCGAGCGCTCCGAGCCCCGGGTGCAGTGACCGGAGCCTGTCACCATGACGCGTGAGCTGCCGTCAGCCGAGACGGTGGACGTCATCAGGGCGGCCGTGCTCGGCGTACCGGGTGTCGCCGGCCTGCACGCCGGGGCATACGGTGAGGCCGCCACCCACTTCCCCGGACGCAGCGTGACGGGAGTGCAGGTGCGACCCGAAGGTGCCTCGGTGCACCTCGTGCTCGCCTGGGACGCCCCCGCGGAGGCGACGGCGAGTGAAGTGCGCGCCGTGGTCAGCAGGATCACCGATCGGCCCGTCGACGTCGTCATCGAGGACGTGGCGGGCCCGGCCGGGCCGATGATGGGCGAGGACTCAGGACCATGACGTCCGGCCCGACCGACCCCGCGGTGCGCGGCGAATGGGCACGCCAACGGCGTCGCGTCGCGGCAGCCCATCACCCGGACCGCGGCGGCGACACCGACACCTACCTCGCGGCGCTGGCAGCCGTCGACCGTGCCTTCCGCGTGTACGACCCGTCTGTCGCCGGGGGCGCGCGGCCTTCGGCGGGCAGGGAGGAGCGGGTGCAGGTGACGCGCACGTGGAGAGGGTCCCGTATGCGAGTCGCTCGCCGCACCCGACGGGTGGTCGGCGTCGTGCGACGTCGGCTGCCCCGTGCGTTCCCCGGAGCCAGACGCTCCGTCGACATCTGAACCGATCTCGGCCAGCCCTGGACCTGGTCGTCCGTCAAAGGAGATCCGTATGGCCAGCTCAATCATCGGTCTGTTCGCAGGCCTGCTGCTCGGCATCGCGGCCGCAGCCGGAGGTTTCACCGGTTTCCTCGTCGCCCTGGTCCTGGCCGTCATCGGCTGGCTCGTCGGCAGCCAGCTCGACGGTCAGATCGACCTGGGCCGGCTGATGGGTGGCCGTCGTCGTGAGTGACGTGACGGCGAGCGAGGAGACGCGTCCAGTCGCTGCCCCGGCT
The DNA here is from genome assembly GCA_013361975.1 of Dermatophilaceae bacterium. Classification (GTDB taxonomy): domain Bacteria; phylum Actinomycetota; class Actinomycetes; order Actinomycetales; family Dermatophilaceae; genus Terrabacter. Next base: position 2,395 of record JABFXB010000339.1, on the reverse strand, counting down.
TCCGATCATGCGGGTGGCAACGACCTTCCTGAGCCCGGCCGTCGCGGCCGGCTCGACATCGCTGAGCGGGTGGTCGAACGAGTGGCCGTCATCGCGGCCGCCGAGGTGGAGGGCGTACGCAGGGTGGGCTCGGGGCTGGAAGGCATCGTCGGGCGCCAGTACCCCAAGGCGACGGCGCAGGTGGCGGGCGGGCGGGCACGCGTCCGTCTCGACATCGCGGTTGCTTGGCCCGTGCCCCTGGGACGCACAGCCGGGGCCGTGCGCGACCACGTCGGGGCGAGGCTCGAGTCCCTCGTCGGCCTCACCGTGGACGCCGTGGACGTCACCGTGGCCTCGGTCGTGCCGGACGCCCCTCGTGAGCAGAGGAGAGTCCAGTGAACGCGCACGCCGCACCCGAGGCGGAAGCGGTCCCACCCGCCGGCCGCGCCGCACCCCGAGGAGCCATGCCTCCGGCGAAGACGCCGCGACGCGTCGGTTCCATCGCGGCGCTGGGCATGCTCATCGCCCTCGTCGTGACGGCCGTCGGTGTGCTGGCCGTCCGGGACGCCCTGGTCTACGGCGGCCTGCTGGGCGGCACTCCCTTCCTGCACGACCTGGCCAAGAGACTCCAGGGCCTGCGGCCGGAGGCGTGGGTGGTCGTGGCGGGGGCCGTCCTCGCGCTGGTGGGCCTGGCCCTGCTGTTCAGGGCCCTGCGCCCCTCGTCGCCGAAGGTCACCGCCCTGCAGGCGGCCAGCGGCGTCTTCCTCCGTCCGCGCGACGTGTCACGCCTCGTCGAGTCCGCGGCCCAGGGCGTCGACGGCGTCCTCGGCGCGCACGCGTCGTCGACTCCGCGTCGCGTCACCGTCAGCGTCCGGTCGACGGGCGACGCCGGGGTCGCGGACCACGTCCGTGAGGTCGTGGCCGCGCGGCTGGCTCCGCTGAAGGCCCCGCCCGCGGTGCGGGTGAGAACAGAGAGGTCCAAGCGATGACTCGTGGAACTGTCGCCTTCGACCGCGTCATGATGGCCGTGGTCGGCGTGGTGCTGCTCGCCCTTGGCGTCCTCGGGATCCTTTGGTGGGCAGGCCGGCTCGGCACAATCCCGCAGCAGGTCGATCTGAGCGGGATCCGCTGGTGGCCGCAGCAGGCCTGGTGGCCGTGGGCGCTGGGCGCAGGCGGCGTCGTCGTCGCCCTGCTGGGACTGCGCTGGTTGCTGTCTCACCTGCCTCGTGGCGCGGTCAGCCACCTCTCGCTGCCCGGTTCGGACGCACGCGGTCGGCTGCTCGCGGCCGCCGGGCCGGTCCTCGACGCGGCCGCGCACGCGCTCGCCGAGACGCCCGGCGTCCGCTCCGCCCGTGGACGCATCGAGCACGACCGCGGACGTGTCGTCACGCGCATCGACGCCACGATCGAGCGCTCCGCCGATCTCGCCCTGGTCGCTTCGGCAGCCGATGCCGTGACGGCGGACCTGCAGTCGGCGCTCGAGCGACAGGACCTCACATCGCGGGTCCAGCTGCGGACCGCCGGCAGCGACCGGCCACAGCCACGCGTGTACTAGCACCTCACCGGCAGAGGGGGGTGCGCACCACGACACCTCGGGGCGGTCAGGGCCACACGCACCCGCGGCATGCAGCAGCTCAGTCGGGCGTCGGAAAGCGGGGGTGCAACGGCTTGCCCTTGAAGACTCGCCGGCCCACCGACAGGTGGCCGGCGACGTAGACCAGCCCGGCGAGGACACCCACCACCCCGACCACCGCCGTGGTCGCGTCGACGGCACTCGCCACGAGTGCGCCGAGAGTGCCGGCCACGATGGCGTTCACCGTCATGAGGAAGAAGGAGGTGCTGCCCATGACGTGCAGGGGGACGCTGCGACCCTGCCCGACGGCATACGTCATCAGGACACCCTGGTCGTCGTCATGGGTCGACACCGTGAGGTAGGGCTCGATCTCCGGCGCCAGGTCGACGTACGCGTGCCGGAGCCGGTTCATCGCCGCGACGAGGCACGCGTCCTCCTGGCTCGCCATGTTGACGCGGATCGCCGTCAACGTGCCCATCACGAGCGCGACCCCCGCGAACCCGATCGCCATGACGCGGAACGGAGTGCCGAAGCCGGTCTTCTGCACGGTCAGGACGAGCACCACGAGCAGAGCGGACACGACAGTCAGGTGGATCGTGATGCGGTTCATCACCTCGGACCACGTCATCGACCGGGTGCCGAGCAGGCTCCAGTGCTCGGTCGAGAGGAAGACCGGGAGCGCCGACGCGGTGGCCGGGCTGGGCCTGGCAGCGCCGATGCTCTCCGGGTCGGTCGCCTGCGTGACGGGGTCGGTGTCTGCGCTCACGGTCGCCTCCCTCCGGGGCCGGGCCTTGGGCACCGTGCCGGGCCCTGCGTCCCGCATTGCGTCCAGTGTCGCGCCGC
>JABFXB010000232.1 GCA_013361975.1 Dermatophilaceae bacterium | reverse complement strand
ACGTCCGAGTTGCGACGGTGTCGAAGAACCGTCCAACCCGGAGCCCCCTGAGTCACAGGTGCGTGGGGTGCAACCGTGACGTACGCCGTTCGCTGCGACGGTGTGCCTCCTGCGCTGGCTGGCCCGCCCGTTTGGTTGGGTGGAGGCATGGACATCGAGGCGTGGCGGCAGCGCCTGCGCGACTTCGCCGGCGAGCTGGCGGCCGAGGCGGGGTCGGCACCCGGCAGTCCGGGCGAGGTGTCCCGGGCGTATGCCGACGCGGCCCGGGCGCTGGCACGTCTCGACGCCGCTCTGGCGGAGTCGCACACCACGACGCCTCTGCTTCCCGGACCCGTCGAGATCGCTGCCCCGGTGCTCGGGGTGGACGGCTGCAAGGCGGGCTGGGTCGGCGCGGTGCTCGAGCCCGGAGCGCCGCGGCCACGGGTCGTCGTCGCCCCGACGATCAGCGAGCTCGTCGCGATGGTGCGCGAGTCGCTCGGCATCCGCGTCGTCGGCATCGACATCCCGATCGGGTTGCCCGACAGCACGATCCGGCGCGCCGACCAGCTCGCGCGCAACGCCCTGCCGGGCAAGTCGTCGTCGATCTTCTCGACACTGACGAGGGCGGCCTACCTCGCCGACACCCGGCTCGACGCGGATGCCGTCAACCGGGGCCTCGTCGGTCAAGGCGTGGGCGCGCAGGCCTTCGCCCTCCGCGACAAGATCGTCGAGGTCGACGCCTGGGTGCGCACGCGACCGACCGTCACCGTGCTCGAGGTGCACCCCGAGCTGTCGTTCGCGACGATGACCGGTGCCCCGATCAAGGCCAGCAAGAAGACCGACGAGGGGCGCGCCCAGCGGCTCGCCGCCCTTGCCGACGCGGGGCTCGCCCGACCCTCCGTGCTCGAGGGTCAGGGGTATGCCGCCGACGACGTGCTCGACGCCTGTGCGGTCGCGTGGACCGCAGCCCGTCATGCGGCAGGTCAGGCGCGCCCGCTGCCCGACCCGCCGGAGACCTTCTCGGACGGCATACCGGCTGCGATCTGGGCCTGATCCGGTCCGGTCAGCCGGTGACGGCCGTCCGCAGGGCGCCGGCCGTCGCGTCCCAGCCCGGCTGGGTCGGGTGGACGAACTCGGCGACGTCACGGCCCGGCGTACCGACGGGGACGAGCCAGGCCCTGGAGTTGTCGGGCACGACGTGCGGGTCGAGGCCGTGGACCCGGCCGCCCCACGCCTGCTTGACCGTGTCGACGAAGTGGTAGCGGTCGGCGCCGGGCTCGGCGTTGAGCTCCGCGATGCCGCGGGCCTGGATCTGGTCGCCGTAGCGCTGCAGCTCGTTGAGGGCGGCTCCGGCGTCGTAGGTCGGCGCAGCCTCGGGGATCGCGTAGCTCTCGGTGTTGACGAGGTAGGGGTAGCTCAGCAGGTAGATCTCGGCGTGACCGCCCGAACGGGCCTCGACGGCGCGCAGCGCGTCCTTGGCCCTGTCCATCATCGCCGGCGCCTTGGCGTGCGCCGACTCGAGCGTGTCGCGGCAGCGTGACGGCTCACGGAGCACGAGACAGTTCGTGACGATGGTCGAGAACCCGAGGTCGTTGCCGCCGATGGTGAGGAACACGAGGTCGGTCGCCGGTGTGACGGCGTCGATCTGCGGGCGGACGACGAGCTGGCACGACACGGTGCCGGTGTAGAGGCTGCCGACGCCGGCCCCGGTGACGAAGGTGTAGCGGTAGGAGAAGTCGGGCTGCGCCGGGACGCCGCAGAGGCGCTCCGTCTGGGCGCGGCGCAGCCACTCCGACTGCTGGTCGGGGTAGGCCGCCGGGTCGATGGAGTAGGTGGCCGTCCTCGTGGTGGGGTCGCCGAGGTCGCGCGGCTGCAGGATGTCGGCGATCACGCCGCCACTGCACGCCCGGTCGACGTATGCCGCGCCGATCGACGCCGCGACCTGGCTGCCGTAGTTGCGCGGCGAGCGGTAGCAGCTGCGCTCCTCGTACGCGCCCGTGCCGTTGCCTGCCGAGTAGGAGTCCCCCAGCTGGACGACCTCCTGCTGGCTGGAGACGCGGGCAGCGGCGGGGGCAGCCGGCGCGGCCGTCAGAGCGTCGGCCGGGGCGGCGGTCGTGAGGGCGGCGGTGGCAGCGAGCGCCGTGGCGAACACGGCGACCAGGCGGGTCGGGCGGGGCACGTGGGACTCCTTCGTCCGGGACGGTCTCGTGGGCAAACGAGCATTCGCCCGCGGAGGTCACGCGGCGACCCTTCTGCGGGCCACTCCTCGTACGCGTTGGGTTCCCTCGAGACCGCCGTGGTCTGCTCGTGTGCGGTCGATCACCGCGGAGGTGACCGAACGCGTACGAGCAGACCGCGCAGGCACGCCTCGCGAAGGTCACGGAGCCGCAGATCAGAGGTCGGCAGCCTTGCGCTCGAGGTGACGCTGCTCGGGGATGCTCGTCGTCAGCCGGGCCGCGAGCAGGTAGCTCTCGCGCGCCGCGTCGGTGTCGCCGTCCAGCTCGAGCAGGTGGGCACGGACCGCGTGCAGCCGATGGTGGCGGGCGAGCCGCTTGTCGCCCTCGAGGTCCGCGAGCAGCGACAGGCCGGTGGCCGGCCCGTCGACCATCGCGAGCGCCACCGCCCGGTTGAGCGAGACGACGGGCCCGGGCGCGAGCTGCTCGAGCACGTCGTAGAGCGCGAGCACCTGCTCCCAGTCGGTGTCGGCCGCGGTCGGCGCCTCGTCGTGGACGGCCGCGATGGCCGCCTGCACCTGGTACGGCCCGAGCCGGCTCCGCGTGAGGGCGTCCGTGACGAGGTCGACGCCTTCCCGGACGTATGCCGTGCGCCAGAGCGAGCGGTCCTGCTCGGCGAGGGGCACCAGCTCACCGGATGCCGTCGTGCGCGCTGGGCGCCGCGCCTCGGTGAGGAGCATCAGGGCGAGCAGGCCCGTCACCTCACCCTCGTCGGGCAGCAGGGCGTGCAGCTGCCGGGCCAGGCGGATGGCCTCGGCCGTCAGGTCGACGCGGGCCAGCGCGTCGCCGCTGCTCGCCGTGTGTCCCTCGGTGAAGACGAGGTAGAGCACGTGCAGCACCTCACCCACCCGGGCGGGCAGCTCGGTGGCCGGCGGCACACGGAACGGCGAACCGGCCTCACGGATGCTCGCCTTGGCGCGGCTGATCCGCTGCGCCATGGTCGCCTCGGGCACGAGGAAGGCGTGCGCGATCTGTGCCGTGGTCAGGCCGCCGACGGCGCGCAGGGTGAGGGCGATCCGGGCCGGCGGGCTCAGCACCGGGTGGCAGCAGAGCAGCAGCAGCGCCAGGGTGTCGTCGTCGGCCCGGCCCGCCCCGGGCGCGTCGGTCGGCGGGCTCAGGCGCTCGTCGTCGGGGGTCCTGCTCGCGTCGGCGACCTCCCGGCGCACCCGCGCCTCGTCGCTGCGCAGGCGGTCGACGAGGCGGCGCGAGCCGACCCGGATGAGCCAGGCGCGCGGGTCGTCCGGCACACCCTCCTCGGGCCACTGCGCGGCTGCGGCGAGCAGCGCCTCCTGCGCGGCCTCCTCGGCGCGGTCGAAGTCGCGGTAACGGCGCACGAGCGCGCCGATGACCTGCGGCGTCACGGCGCGCCACAGCTCCTCGGGCACCATCCCGTCCGTCGTCGGCACGCCTCGACCCTCGCACAGTCCCGTTTGGTGGCAGGCGCACGCGCGGTAGCGTCCGGAGCGTGTCTGCCAGCAGTGCTGTGCCCCCGTCGACGCCCGCCTCCGAGCGCCTGTGGGTGAGCCCGCTCGACGAGCGGGCCGCCGAGGCGGAGCGGTCGGTCGAGGCGCTCTTCGGTGGCCGCCTCGGCCCCCTGCCGTGGACCCGCCTCGCGAGGATCTCCCACCCACCGACCGGCGGTCGCTGGTTCGGCGACCTTCGGGGCGTCTGGCACTACTGGTGGCAGGCGCACTACCTCGACGCGGTCGTGGACGCCGGCCTGCGGGACCTGCGCACCGGTGACACGGCCGGTGCGGAACGCCACGCCCGGGACGGCGACCGGTTGCTCGCGACGATCCGGCTGCGCAACCGGGCGCGGTGGGTCAACGACTTCTACGACGACATGGCCTGGCTCGCGCTCGCTTCGGGGCGGCTCGCCGACCTGCACACCCAGCTCGGCCGTCGGTCCCGACAGCGCCGCCTGCGCTCCGCCCGCCGGCACCTGACCGCCCAGCTGCGGTCCGCGCACACCGACGACCTCGGCGGAGGCCTCTTCTGGAGCCGCGACCGCGACTTCAAGAACAGCCCGGCCACCGGACCCGCGGCCCTGCACCTCGCGCGCCTCGACGAGAGCGCTGAGGCGCGCCGCCTCGTCGACTGGCTGTACTCCCGCCTGTGGTCCGCCGACAGCGGACTCGTGCAGGACGGCATACGGCTCCGGTCGGGCGAGGAGGTGCTCGTCCCCGACGTGTGGTCGTACAACCAGGGCACCGTGCTGGGGGCGCTCGTGACCCTCGGCGACGAGCAGAGTCTCGACCGGGCGGCGGCCCTCGTCGCCGCTGTCGACGGCCACCTCACGAGCCCGGTCGACGGGGCACGGGTGCTGCGCACCCACGGCGGCGGCGACGGGGGCCTGTTCACCGGGATCCTCGTGCGCTACCTCGCCCTGGCTGCCGCCCCCCGGTCAGGCCTGTCCGACGAGGCCCGCGCCACCGCCCGGCGGCTCGTCCTCGACACCGCTGACGCGCTCTGGCGCGGCCGGGGCGCCCTGCCGGTCGCTGCCCGACGTGATCCCACGGTCTTCCCGATCGAGCCGGGCGGCCGCGCCCCGGCGCCTCCGCTCGAGCTGTCGCCCCAGCTGCAGGCCTGGACCGTGCTCGAGGCCGCGGCCACCCTCTCCTGACCCTCGAGGTCTCGGATCGGGCACGAGGCTGGGAGTGGGCTGGGAATCCGCAGCCTCCGGGGTGAGACTCGGAGGGTGCGATCCACCTCGTCCACCTCCTCGAGGATCCGGGCCGGGCTGACCGCCGGCCTCGCCGCCGGCGTGCTGCTCGGAGGCTGCAGCACGGGGGCCGCGCCGACCGACGACACCGGCGGGGGCAGGTCCGCGCTCGACCCCTCGGCATCCAGCCCGTCGGGGGCGACGGGCAGCGCCACCGTGCCCGCCTCTCCACCGAGCAGCGAACCGACCCGGGCGGTCCCCGAGGCCAGCGGCCCATCGCCGAGTCGCGTGCCGAGCTCACCCACCGCCCCGGACCCCGCCTCCATCGCGGCGCTCATCGCCACGAACTTCGAGGGCGGCGGCCTGAGACTGGGCGCGGAGCGCGGCAGCACCAGCGCCTACCGGCAGTACTTCGCGAGCTACCGCAGCAACGGCCTGACGATCTCCGGACGCATCAACGTGCCGCGCGGCAAGGGTCCCTTCCCCGCGGTCGTGCTCGCCCACGGCTACGTCGACCCGGCCGTCTACACGAACGGCGAGACGATGCTCCGCGAGCGCGACCACCTCGCCCGGCAGGGCTACGTGACCCTGCACATCGACTATCGCAACCACGCCCAGTCGAGCAGGGACCCCGACAACGACGCGAGGCTGCGAGCGGGCTACACGATCGACGCGATCAACGCCGGGCTGGCGCTCAAGCAGTCGTCGCTCGTCGACCCCTCGCGCGTCGCCCTCATCGGCCGGTCGATGGGAGGCGGCGTCGTCTACAACACCCTCGTCGTACGCCCCGGCCTCTTCCGCGCGGCCGTGGCCTACGCGCCGGTGAGCTCCGACACGGTCGACAACTTCAACACGTGGGTCCGCCGCGACGCGTCCCGGGCCGGGGCTGCGCGCTCCGTGATCGCCCGGCTCGGCACGCCCGAGGCCCAGCCGGCGAGGTGGGCGGCGACGAGCCCCCGCACGTACTTCGGCCGGATCACCGAGCCGCTGCTCATCCACCACGGCACGGCCGACGAGGACTGCCCGATCGCGTGGTCGCGGGAGTCGGTGGCCGCCCTGGAGGCGAAGGGCAAGAACGTGCAGCTGTACGTCTACCCGGGCGGTCGCCACACCCTGACGTCGCCCCAGTGGGACACGTCCATCCGACGCACCGAGGCCTTCCTCGAGCAGCACCTGACCTGACACGGCGTGGTTCCGGGCGCTCCGCCGCCGCGGCAGTCAGGCGTCGGACAGGCCGAGCAGGCGGGCGCCGTTGTGCCACAGCACCGCCCGCATCCAGTCATCGCCGAGGCCCAGCCGGGCCAGCGCCTCGAGCTGGTGCGCGTACGGGTAGGGGATGCTCGGGAAGTCCGACCCGAGCACGACCCGGTCCCGCAGGCCCGCGAGGCGTTCGACGTAGCCGTCGGGGAACGGCGCGAAGCGGTTCGTGAAGTCGGTGCCGTTCATGGTCGTGTCGAGGTGCACACCCGCGAACTCGTCGGCGAGGTCGGCGAACTCGTGGTACTCGGGCATGCCGAGGTGGGCCACCACGAGTACGAGGTCGGGGTGGCGGCGCAGCACCTCTCGGACCGCCGCGGGGCCCGTGTGCGCGCCGCGGATGGGCGCCGACCCGGCATGGAGGACCACCGGCACCCGGGCGGCCTCGAGCCGCGCCCACGCCGGGTCGAGGCGCTCGTCGTCGGGGGTGAAGGCACCGACCTGCACGTGCATCTTGAACAGCCGCGCCCCGCGGTCGAGCGCCGTCGCCACGAGGTCGCCGACGCCCGGCTCGGGGTAGAAGGTCGCGCTGTGGACGGCGTCGGGCACGCGGGCCGCGAAGTCGGCGCACCAGTCGTTGAGCCACCCCGCCATCCCTGCCTTGTGCGGGTAGACGAGCGACGGGATCGCGCGCAGCCCGAGGCCGCGCAGCGTCTGCAGGCGCTGCGCCTCGTCGTCGCGGTAGGCGATCGGCCAGGGCGTGCCGTAGTGCGTCTCGGCCTCGTCGAAGTAGGCCCACACCTTGCGCTGCATCGCGTCGGGCAGGAAGTGCACGTGGACGTCGGCCAGCCCTGGGAGGCCCAACGCGCGGAGGTATGCCGGAACGTCGGCATCGGTGGCCGGGCCCGGTGTCGTAGGGGTCACGAGTGGCGTCAGTCGGCGAGGGCGCCCATCGGGTCCCACGCCGGAAGCACGATCGGCTCCTGCGTGAGCGCCTCCTGCAGGTCGGTCGGCAGGGCGTCGCGACGGACGGCGACCTCGAAGACGTACTCGGCGAACCAGCCGTCGTTCATCGTCATGAAGCCCTTGTCGCCCTTC
>JABFXB010000107.1 GCA_013361975.1 Dermatophilaceae bacterium | reverse complement strand
GTGCGGCGGTGCGAGTGCGAGATGTTGTGACCGAAGCTCGGTCCCTTGCCGCAGACGTCGCAGTTGGCAGCCACGGGTATCTCCTGAGAATTCGATGTTGACGAAGTGCTGAGCTCCACCACCGGCTAGGGGCCGACGCACGAGGGCGCGCGTCACCCCGAAGTGCACGGGGGGAACCGGTAAAGAGTAGCCGACGACTCGCTCGGACGACAAAACGGCGTCGCCACGCACGCGACCGGACCGACGGGCGGGCCGCTCGACCGCGCCGCGCGGGCTTCATCCGCCATTCTCACGCGAAGGTGCGTGCGGTGTCGACGAGCTGGGCGGCATACGCGGAGCCGTGCGACGACGCGTGCGTCGCCAGGGGGTGCAGCTGGTGCAGCTCGATGAGCTCGCGCCACCCCGGCGCCAGACCGGCGACCTCCTCGTAGGCGGCCCCGATGCGGTCGAGCCCGGGGCAGCCGAAGAGCGCCAACATCGCGAGGTCGGTGAGGCCGTGCCCGCCGTGCGCGGCAGGGTCGATCAGCACCGCGGCCTCCGCGGTGAACACGACGTTGCCCGACCAGAGATCACCGTGGATGCGGGCAGGTGGGCGGTCGTCGTCGAAGTGGCCGGACGCCAGCCGGTCGCAGACCCGGTCGACCACCCGTGCCCCGGAGCGGTCGAGGTGCCCCCGCTCCACCGCCCGACGCACGAACGGGCGCACCCGCTGCTCCGCGTAGAACAGCCCCCACGTCGGCGTCGGCTCGTTGGACTGCCGCTGCCGCCCGATCCACGCGTCACCGGTCCACCCGCGAGGTGGCGACCCGAAGGCCGGCGCGCCCGTCCCGTGGGTCACGGCCAGGCCCCGCCCCAGCGCCTCGGCGACCTCGGCGGTGGGGCGCGCAGGGTGCAGGCGGGCGAGGTCGATGTGGTCGGCAGCGACGTCGCGGACGGGGACGACGCGCGCCCCGCCACGGGGCTCGGCCTCCGCCAGCCAGCGCAGTCCGGCCGCCTCGACGTCGTAGAAGCCGGCCGGGGCATCGGGCCACGACTTGCGGTGGTGGGCGTTGGAGGCGCTCGACACAGCGCCCAACGTAGCCGTGCATGCGACCGTCCGGGCGAGGCGCTAGCCTGCCGAGCATCGGCGAGCCCGATTCCCAGCACGACGAGCAGGAGGTCCGATGCCCGGCGACGCGCCGCCGCCCGACGGGCCCCTCACCGTGCTCGACCTCGTGGCCGTCCGTCGCTGGGCCGGGCTGACCCGCTCCCTCTTCGCTGCCCGACGCGCCGAGATCGACGCCCTCAACGTCTTCCCGGTCCCCGACGGCGACACCGGCACCAACCTCTACCTCACCTTCGACGGGGCCGTGGAGCGCACGCTCGCCACCGCCGAGGTGTCATCGGCCGACGAGCTGCTCGCGGTCTTCGCCAAGCACCTGCTGTGGACCGCCCGGGGCAACTCCGGCGTCATCCTCAGCCAGCTCGCGCGCGGCCTGGCCGAGGGCTGCGCCGGGTCGCCCGAGATCGACGCGGCATCGCTGGCCGAGGGGCTGCGGCACGCCGAGGCGCGAGCCCGGCAGGCCGTCACCGACCCCAAGGAGGGCACCATCCTGACCGTGGCCCGGGCCATGGCCGAGGCGGCGACGTCGACGGTGCCCGTGGCGGCGGCAGGGGCCGAGCCCGCCCCCGACGGCCGTCGAGCCCGCCACGACGACACCGACGTCGGCGTGCACGTCGTCGCGAAGGCCGCCCTCGACGCCGCGCAGGAGGCCCTCGAGCACACGCCCGAACAGCTCGAGGTGCTGGCCCGCGCGGGTGTCGTCGACGCGGGAGGAGCCGGTCTCGTCGTGCTGCTCGAGTGCCTCGAGCGGGTCTGTGCCGGACAGCGCGCCCACGCCGACGGCGACGGTGCCGAGCGGCGGTCTCGCCTGCGACCCGATGCGCCGAGCGCCGCCCTGAGCGCCGCCCGCCCACCCGAGCACGACGACACCGACGCCATGCCCGCGTTCGAGGTCATGTACCTGCTGCGCGACTCCGACGACGCCGCCGTCGACGTCCTGCGCGCACGCCTCGTCGAGCTCGGCGACTCAGTGCTCGTCGTGGGCGGCGACGGCGAGTGGAACGTCCACGCCCACGTCGACGACGCGGGCGCCGCGGTCGAGGCCGGCATCGAGGCGGGGCGGCCGCACCGCGTGCGCATCACGGCCCTGACCGAGGACCACGGCCTCGGCGCCCACCTCGCCCGCCACGGTCGCACCGAGCCGGCCGGTGGTGGCCGGCGCTCGGGTGCCGCCATCGTCGCCTGCGCTGCGGGCACGGGGCTCGAGGGCCTCTTCGAGGAGGCGGGGGCGGTCGTGGTGCGCTCGGGGCCAGGCCGTCGGGCCTCCACGGGAGGGCTCATCGACGCGATCCGTGAGCAGCACGAGCGCGGGGCCTCGGGGGTCGTCGTGCTGCCCAACGACGGCGACACGCTGCTGGCCGCTGCCGCAGCCGTCCGCGCCGTCGCCGACGAGGGCATCGAGGCCCACCTCGTCCACGTGCGCACGGCCGTCCAGGGGATCGCCGCCCTCGCGGTCTTCGAGCCGACGGCCACGGCAGGAGCCAACGTCCTCGCGATGCAGGCCGCGGCGTCCGCGACCCGGCACGGCGCCGTCACGGTCGCCAACCGCGCGGCCCTCACGAGCGGCGGGCCGTGCGAGGCGGGCGACGTGCTCGGGGTCGTCGACGGCGACGTCGTCATCGTCGGCTCCGACGAGCTGGCCGTGGCCCGCGAGGTGGTGCACCGACTCCTCGCGAGCGGCGGTGAGCTCGTCACGGTGGTGGCCGGCGTCGACGCGCCGGAGGGTCTGCTCGAGGCGGTCACCAGCGAGGCCCGCTCGGCCCACCACGGCATCGAGGTGTCGCTCATCGACGGAGGGCAGGCGGTCTACTCCGCCCTGCTCGGGGTGGAGTGACACCGTGCCCGTGCTCACCGAGGACTCGCCGCTCACCAAGCTGCTCAACAAGCCCGAGGCCGCCCAGCTCGCGAAGACCAAGGGCCTGCAGAGCGTGGGCGACCTCTTCGAGTTCGTGCCCCGACGCTACGTGCGACCCGGTCAGCTCACCGACCTGTCGGCGCTGCACGTCGGCGAGGACGTCCTGCTGGTCGCCGAGGTGCGCAAGGCGACGACCAGGCCCATGCGCAACCGCCGGGGCAAGATGCTCACCGTCGTCATCGGCGACGACCACGGCAACGAGCTCGACGTGACGTTCTTCAGCGCATACGGCCACGAGAAGAAGCTGCTGCCCGGTGTGCGCGGTCTCTTCGTGGGCCAGATCGGCGCCTACGGCCGCCGTCTCCAGCTCACCCATCCCGAGTACGAGCTCTTCGACGACGACGAGCAGGGCGAGGCGACGGTCGAGTGGTACCGCACGCATCGCGTGCCCGTGTACTCCACGACCGGCAAGCTCAACTCCCTCAAGCTGCGTCGCCTCATGCACCAGGCGCTCGACTCCGTCGACCGGGTTCGTGAGCCCGTTCCCGAGGACGTACGCGTCGCGCGCGGGCTGCTCGACCGCGCCGCCGCGCTCGAACTGGTCCACCGGCCGTCGCTCGACGACAAGCCCTCACAGGGCCTCGACCGTCTCAAGTACGACGAGGCGTTCGTGCTGCAGACGATCCTGGCCCAGCGGCGCAAGGCGGCGGAGGCCGAGCTCGCGACGCCGCGCGTGCCGCGGCCGGGTGGCCTGCTCGCAGCCTTCGACGCCCGGTTGCCGTTCGAGCTGACGGCCGGGCAGCGCGAGGTCGGCGAGGTGCTGGCCTCCGAGCTCGCCTCGGAGCGGCCCATGCACCGGCTCCTGCAGGGCGAGGTCGGTTCGGGCAAGACGATCGTGGCGCTGCGCGCGATGCTCGCCGCGATCGACGCCGGGGGCCAGGCGGCCCTGCTCGCGCCGACCGAGGTGCTCGCCGCCCAGCACCACCGGTCCATCACGACGATGCTCGGCGAGCTCGCACTCGGCGGCATGCTCGGGGGAGCGGAGCACGGCACCACCGTGGCCCTGCTGACCGGCAGCCAGGGCGCTGCGGCGCGTCGCAGGGCGCTGCTGGCCGCCGCGTCCGGTGAGGCCGGCATCGTCGTCGGCACCCACGCCCTCATCCAGAAGCACGTCCAGTTCGCCGACCTCGCGCTCGTCGTCGTCGACGAGCAGCACCGCTTCGGCGTCGAGCAGCGCGACGCCCTGCGCGAGAAGGGGCTGCGCCCGCCGCACGTGCTGGTCATGACGGCGACCCCGATCCCGCGCACCGTCGCGATGACCGTCTTCGGCGACATGGAGACCTCCACGCTGCGCGAACTGCCGAAGGGCCGGTCACCGATCACCACGCACGTCGTCGACGCCGACAAGCCGGGCTGGGTCGACCGCACGTGGCAGCGGGTGGCCGAGGAGGTGGCCAAGGGACACCAGGCGTACGTCGTCTGTCCGCGCATCGGCGACGTGGACGACGACGCAGCCGGGGCGGCCACGAGCGCCGACAGCTCCGACGAGGACGCAGGCTGGGACGACTGGGACGCCGACGACGGCGCCGAGGGCGGCGAGGGCGGCGAGGGCGGTGCGCCCGAGCGCGAGCTCACCGGTGTCTACGCGATGCTCAGCACCCTGCAGGCCACCCCGGCCCTCGAGGGCGTGCGGCTCGGCGTGCTCCACGGGCGGCTCGACCCCGACGCCAAGGACGCGACGATGCGTGCCTTCGCGGCGGGCGACATCGACGTGCTCGTGGCGACGACCGTCATCGAGGTCGGTGTCGACGTGCCCAACGCGTCCGTCATGGTCGTCGTCGACGCCGACCGCTTCGGCATCTCCCAGCTGCACCAGCTCCGCGGCCGCGTCGGCCGAGGCGCCGTGCCGGGTCTCTGCCTGCTCATGACGCGCGACCCGGGGGAGCGGGCGGTCGAACGCCTCGACCAGGTCGCCGCCACCACCGACGGGTTCGAGCTGGCGCGCGCCGACCTGCTGCTGCGCCGCGAGGGCGACGTGCTCGGCGCCCGGCAGAGCGGGCGCGGCAGCTCGGTGCGCCACCTGCGCCTCGGTCGGCTGGAGGACGAGCAGATCATCGCCGACGCCCGCGAGGACGCCTTCGCCCTCGTCGCCGACGACCCCTCCCTGCGGGCCCACCCTGCCCTCGCGGCTGCCGTCGCCATGCGCCTCGACGAGGAGCAGGCCGCATGGCTCGAGCGGGGCTGACGTGACGCGCATCATCAGTGGTGCGGCCGGCGGCCGGCGCCTGCAGACCCCGCCCGGCTCGTCGACCCGGCCCACCTCCGACCGCGTCCGCGAGGCGCTCTTCAGCCGTCTCGAGCACCGTGGCCTGCTCGAGGGCACGAACGTGCTCGACCTCTACGCGGGCTCGGGGGCGCTCGGGCTGGAGGCCGCCAGCCGGGGGGCGCGTCTCGTGCTGCTCGTCGAGTCGCACAAGGCGGCCGCCAAGGTCATCCGGGCCAACATCGGCGTCGTCGGCCACGACGGGGTGCGACTGCTCGCCGACACCGTCGAGCGGGCGCTCGCGGCCGGCCCGCCGGGAGACGCCCGCATGGACCTCGTCCTGCTGGACCCGCCCTACGACGTCACGGAGCAGGCCCTGACTGCGGTGCTCGAGGCGCTCGTCGAGCGCCACTGGCTGGCGCCCGACGCGTTCGTCGTCGTCGAGCGCTCGTCCCGGTCGCCCCAGCCGACCTGGCCCGACGGGCTCGAGCTCTCGGGGGAGAAGCGCTACGGCGAGACCGCCGTGTGGTTCGCCGAGCCGCCGCCCGCCGATGTCGTGGCGTGACGTCACCCACGGCGTACGCCGACGGTAGGTTGGGCGCGTGACGAGCGAAGCGCGCCGCTGTGTCTGCCCCGGGTCCTACGACCCCATCACGAACGGTCACGTCGACGTGGTGACGCGAGCGAGCAGGCTCTTCGACGAGGTCGTCGTCGCGATCCTGCACAACCCGAGCAAGGAGGGCACGTTCAGCGTGGAGGAGCGCAGCGCCCTCATCGAGCAGTCGCTCGGTCACCTGCCCAACGTGCGCATCGGGGCGTGGGCGGGCACCCTGGTCGTCGACGTGTGCCGCGAGGTGGGCGCCGCCAGCATGGTCAAGGGCCTGCGGGGGGGCACCGACTTCGCCTACGAGCTGCCGATGGCCCACATGAACCACCACCTCACCGGCGTCGAGACCCTCTTCATCGCCGCCGACCCCACCCTCCAGCACGTGTCGAGCTCGCTCATCAAGGAGGTCGTCCGCTACGGCGGCGACGTGACCGGTATGGTGCCCGACGCCGTGCTGGGGGCGCTGCGCGAGCGGCTCGGCTGACTCTGGGCTGATTTGGGCCCAAGGCGCCCCTCTAGTAGCCTTGGAGGTCGGTCCACGTCCGTCTTGGCGCGGGCCGAACCCTCTACTGTGCGCAGGAGCCATGGACCGTCCCGATCCCCGTTCTCCTCTGGTGCTCGACACCAGGGAGCTCAACAGGCGACCGGGCACGATGCAGGAGCTCTCGCGCACGGTGACGTTGCCCGAAGACCTCGGAACCGACGTCATCTCGATCAAGGCCGGCGAGCCGGTCCGGGTCGAGGTGCGGCTCGAGTCCGTCGTCGAAGGCGTCCTCGTCACGGGTTCGGTCGACGCCACGGCGACCGGCGCCTGCGTGCGGTGCCTGGATCCCGTCGAGCTCGAAGTCGAGGGGACCTTCCAGGAGCTGTTCGCCTACGCCGACCGGGCGGCGCACCACCACGAGGTGGGAGCCGACTCGGACGAGGACGAGGTGCACGAGCTGGTCGGTGACCTCATCGACCTCGAGCCCGTGCTCCGGGACGCTGTCGTGCCGACGCTGCCGTTCCAACCGGTGTGCCGGCAGGACTGCCCGGGGTTGTGTTCCGAGTGTGGGATGCACCTCGCGGAGGACCCGGACCATCATCATGAAGTGATCGACCCGAGGTGGTCGTCCCTCAGCGGACTGCTGGCGGACGACCCGCAAGAGAAGAGGAACTGACGTGGCTGTCCCGAAGCGGAAGATGTCGCGCTCCAACACCCGTTCGCGTCGCGCGAACTGGAAGGCAACGCCGACCACGCTGACCACGTGCCCCCAGTGCGGTGCGGCTGCCCAGCCGCACATCGCGTGCCCCTCGTGCGGCACCTACAAGGGCCGTCACTACGCCGTCGCCGAGCGCACCGAGCACCAGGCCTGAGCACCCCGTGAGCAGCCCCGTG
>JABFXB010000086.1 GCA_013361975.1 Dermatophilaceae bacterium | reverse complement strand
CCCGCCGTCAAGGGCACCGGCCCGGTCAACGAGGACGTCGTGACGCCGCTGCGTGGCGCCCCGTCGCGGGTCGTGTCGAACATGGAGGTCTCGCTGTCGGTGCCGACCGCGACGAGCGTGCGCGCCGTCCCGGCCAAGCTGCTCATCGACAACCGCGTCGTCATCAACAACCACCTGGCCCGCTCCCGCGGCGGCAAGGTCAGCTTCACCCACCTCATCGGCTACGCCATGGTCAAGGCCCTCGCGATCATGCCGGAGATGAACTACGGCTTCACCGAGGTGAACGGCAAGCCGGCGCTCGTGCAGCCCGCCCACGTCAACTTCGGCCTCGCCATCGACCTGCAGAAGCCGGACGGCAGCCGCACCCTCGTCGTCCCGTCGGTGAAGTCGGCCGAGGAGATGGACTTCGTCCACTTCTGGACCGCCTACGAGGACATGGTCCGCAAGGCGCGCAACAACAAGCTGACCGTCGAGGACTTCCAGGGCACGACGATCTCGTTGACCAACCCCGGCGGCATCGGCACCGTGCACTCGGTCCCCCGCCTGATGGCCGGCCAGGGCGCCATCATCGGCGTCGGCGCCCTCGACTACCCCGCCGAGTGGCAGGGCGCGAGCACCGAGACCCTCAACCGCAACGCCGTGAGCAAGATCCTCACGCTCACCTCGACCTACGACCACCGCATCATCCAAGGCGCGCAGAGCGGCGACTTCCTGCGGATCATCCACCAGATGCTCCTCGGCGAGAACCGCTTCTACGACGAGATCTTCGAGTCGCTGCGCATCCCGTACGAGCCGGTCCGCTGGATCCAGGACATCGACTCCTCGCACGACGACGACATCAACAAGGTCGCCCGCGTGCAGGAGCTCATCCACGCGTACCGCGTGCGCGGCCACCTCATGGCCGACACCGACCCGCTCGAGTACAAGCAGCGTCGCCACCACGACCTCGACGTCACGACGCACGGGCTCACCCTCTGGGACCTCGACCGCACGTTCGCGACCGGCGGCTTCGGCGGGTTCCCGTTCCTGAAACTGCGCAAGGTCCTCGGCATCCTGCGCGACTCGTACTGCCGCACCGTGGGCATCGAGTACATGCACATCCAGGACCCCGAACAGCGCAAGTGGATCCAGGACAAGGTCGAGCGCCCCTACGAGAAGGCGAACCGCGACGAGCAGATGCGCATCATGCGGCGCCTCAACGCCGCCGAGGCCTTCGAGACGTTCCTGCAGACCAAGTTCGTCGGCCAGAAGCGCTTCTCGCTCGAGGGCGGCGAGTCGGTCATCGCGCTGCTCGACCGCATCCTGTGCCGCGCCGCGAGCGAGAACCTCGACGAGGTCTGCATCGGCATGCCGCACCGTGGCCGCCTCAACGTGCTCGCCAACATCGCGGGCAAGTCCTACGGCCAGATCTTCCGTGAGTTCGAGGGCACCCAGGACCCCAAGTCGGTCCAGGGCTCCGGCGACGTGAAGTACCACCTCGGCACCGAGGGCGAGTTCGTCTCCGAGGACGGCAGCAAGACGAAGGTCTACCTCGCCGCCAACCCGTCGCACCTCGAGGCGGTCAACCCGGTGCTCGAGGGCATCGTGCGCGCCAAGCAGGACCGCCTCAACCTCGCGGGCGAGTCGTTCACGGTGCTGCCCGTGCTGCTGCACGGCGACGCCGCGTTCGCCGGCCAGGGCGTCGTGGCCGAGACGCTCAACCTCTCGCAGCTGCGCGGCTACCGCACCGGCGGCACGATCCACGTCGTCATCAACAACCAGGTCGGTTTCACGACGTCGCCGAGCAGCTCCCGCTCGTCGGTCTACTCGACCGACGTGGCCCGCATGATCCAGGCGCCGATCTTCCACGTCAACGGCGACGACCCCGAGGCGTGCGTGCGCGTCGCGGAGCTCGCCTACGAGTTCCGCCAGGAGTTCAACAAGGACGTCGTCATCGACATGGTGTGCTACCGCCGCCGCGGTCACAACGAGGGTGACGACCCGTCGATGACGCAGCCGCTGATGTACAACCTCATCGAGGCCAAGCGCTCGGTGCGCAAGCTCTACACCGAGTCGCTCATCGGCCGCGGCGACATCAGCGTCGAGGACGCCGAGGCCGCGCTGCGCGACTACCAGCAGCAGCTCGAGCGGGTGTTCGTCGAGACCCGCGAGGCGAAGAAGGCCCAGGCCTCGGGCCCGAGCTCGGGCGACCACCGTGACTCCGACGCCCCCGACAACGCCGGCCTCGAGCGTCCGACCGCCCAGGTGCTCGACGACGAGGCTCCGGTGCGCTCGGCCACCGAGACGGGTGTCCCGGCCAGCGAGATCGTCCACATCGGCGAGACGTTCGCCAACCCGCCTCAGGGCTTCACGATCCACCCGAAGCTCAAGCAGCTGATGGACAAGCGCGCCGCGATGGTCCACGACGGCGGCATCGACTGGCCCATGGCCGAGCTGCTCGCCTTCGGCACGCTGCTCAAGGAGGGCACCCCGGTGCGCCTCGCCGGGCAGGACAGCCGCCGCGGCACGTTCGTGCAGCGTCACGCCGTCCTCATCGACAAGGACAACGCGGAGGAGTGGACGCCGCTGCTCTACCTCGGCGAGGGTCAGGCCCGCTTCTGGGTCTACGACTCGCTCCTGTCCGAGTACGCCGCGATGGGTTTCGAGTACGGCTACTCCGTCGAGCGGCCCGACGCCCTCGTGCTCTGGGAGGCCCAGTTCGGCGACTTCGCCAACGGCGCCCAGACGATCGTCGACGAGTTCATCTCCAGCTCCGAGCAGAAGTGGGGCCAGCGCAGCTCGGTCGTGCTGCTCCTCCCCCACGGCTACGAGGGCCAGGGGCCCGACCACAGCTCGGCGCGCATCGAGCGCTACCTGCAGCTGTGCGCCGAGAACAACATGACGGTGGCCTACCCGTCCACCGCGGCCAGCTACTTCCACCTGCTGCGCCGTCAGGCCTACGCCCGCCCGCGCACGCCGCTCGTCGTCTTCACGCCGAAGTCGATGCTGCGCAGCAAGGCGGCGGCCAGCTCGGTCGAGGCCTTCACGAAGGGCGGCTTCCAGCCGGTCCTCGGCGACCACGAGGGTCTCACCAAGGACGTCACCCGCGTGCTGCTCGCGAGCGGCAAGATCGTGCACGAGCTCGACGCCGAGCGCGAGAAGCGCGGCGACACCTCGACGGCCATCGTCCGCGTCGAGCAGCTCTACCCGATCCCCGAGCAGGAGATCGTCGACGCCGTCGCGAAGTACCCCGGCGCCGAGCTGGTCTGGGTGCAGGACGAGCCGCGCAACCAGGGCGCCTGGCCCCTCATGGCGCAGTGGCTCCACGAGGACCTCTGCGACATGGGCGAGACCCGTCCGTGGCGGGTCGTCTCGCGCAAGGCGGCCGCCTCGCCGGCCACCGGCTCGTCGAAGAAGCACGCCCTCGAGCAGGCTGAGCTGATGGAGCGCGCGTTCGGGCGCTGACCGACCGGACCACGCGGCCGCAGCACGACACCTCACGACCCGGCACGACCCGGCACGACCCGGCACGACCCCGGCACGACACGGAGGGACCCCGCTACCACGGCGGGGTCCCTCCGTCGTCGCCGGTGACGCAGCAGCCGGCCCCCGCAGGCACCTGCGCGCCCGCTCACCGGCCCGCCTCCGCCGGGGCCGCGGCCAGTCGCGATAACCTCCACACGTGTACTTCACCGACAGGGGCATCGAGGAGCTGGCGGCCCGGCGCGGCGAGGAGGAGGTCACCGTCGAGTGGCTGGCCGAGCAGCTGCGCACGTTCGTCGACCTCAACCCCGAGTTCGAGGTGCCGATCGAGCGACTCGCTACCTGGCTCGCTCGGCTGGACGACGACGAGGACTGAGCACGTGAGAGACCGCAGCAACGCACCGCAGGCCACCGAGG
This sequence comes from Dermatophilaceae bacterium, assembly GCA_013361975.1. Lineage (GTDB taxonomy): Bacteria > Actinomycetota > Actinomycetes > Actinomycetales > Dermatophilaceae > Terrabacter. The sequence continues at coordinate 3,407 of JABFXB010000086.1, read as the reverse complement.
CCCCGCGGGAGCCCTACGGAGTGGGCCCGGCCTACCCCTCGTCCCACACGCAGTTCACCGACGACGCCCCGGGTCGGTATGCCGCCTCGCCGGCTCCAGACGACACCTCGGCCACCGGTCCCCAGCCGGTGTCGGGGGCGCCGAGTTCGTCGGCGTCCGCGGCCCCGGTCGAGGACCCGTACTACACGCCCAGCGCCGAGTTCACGGTCGCCGAGGGCCTGCGCGACGTCGGAATGGTCTTCGTCGGCGCCTCGATGACGGCCGGCTACGGCGACCCCAAGGGCCTGGGTTGGGTCGGTCGCGTCGTGGCCCGCACGCAGCACCCCGACCTCGACCTCACGGCATACAACCTCGGCGTCCGCGGCAACACCTCGGGCGACGTCGTGGCCCGCTGGGGCGCCGAGTGCCACCCGCGGTGGAAGGGCCGCAGCGAGCGCCGGCTCGTGCTCTCGGTCGGCACGAACGACGTGCTCTCGGGCATGACCATGGCGCGTTCTCGACTCAACCTCGCCAACGTGCTCGACGAGGCCACCAACGCCGGCATCGGGGTCTTCGTGGTCGGACTCACGCCGACGCTCGACGACGACCTCAACCGCCGCATCGAGGCCCTCGCCGAGGCGCAGGCCGACGTCTGCGCCCGCCGCGGCATCACCTACGTCGACTGCTTCCGGCCGCTCGCCACGCACGACCAGTGGATGGCCGACCTCGCGGCGAGTCCCGATCGGTCCCACCCCGGGCAGGCCGGTTACGGCCTCATCGCCTGGCTGGTGCTGCACAACGGCTGGAACGACTGGCTCTCGATCAGCTGACGACGTCCGTCTCGCTGTCGGCGCCGTCCACCTCGTCCCGGCGTCCCGGGCTCGCCGAGGCTGCCACGATGCTCGCCACCGCGACGGCGGCGACGCCCAGCGCGACCGCATCCCGCTCTGACTCGTGCAGCGACCACGCGACCGGCAGCAGCAGCACGTTCCACAGCACGGTCGGGGTGCGCGCCCACTGCGACGCCCTCGACCACGCGCGCGCCAGCGCGAGCAGCGCCAGCCCGAAGACGAGGATGAGCGTCCCCGACGTGGCGGCACGGGTCAGGTCGTCTGTGGCACCCGTCACCATCGCGTAGACGTAGAACACGGCGAAGCCGAGCACGACGAGCGCCTCGACGAGCGTGAGCACGGCTGCGGCGCGGTGGGATCGGCCGGGCTGACGGCTCGGAGGGGTCGGTTCGCTCACCCGTGCAGCCTAACGAGCGGGGCGCGAACGACGGTCCGGGCTCCCCCGGGGGCGGCTTCGGCCCGCTCGAGGTCTGGAACTGGGGGCCGTCTGCCGATAGACTCAATCCTTGGTGTGACCAGCGCCCACGGCGTTGAACACGGACACGGTTGCCGGTCACACTGGTTCATGGCCCTCGACGCGTACGGAACAACTTCGTGCGCGTTTCCGTTGGTCAGGGGGTCATCCCCGACGACCACCCCACACCATGACCAGGCTCCGACAACGACGCTGGCGCCCGACGACATGCACCACGACCGACACCCGGGCGTCGGTGCCGAACACGAGAAACATGAAGGAGCACGATCCACATGGATTGGCGCGACCGCGCTGCCTGCCTGGATGCCGACCCCGAGCTGTTCTTCCCCATCGGGAACACCGGTCCGGCCATCCTGCAGATCGAGGAGGCGAAGGCCGTGTGCCGGACCTGTCCGGTCATCGACACGTGCCTCAAGTGGGCCCTTGAGTCCGGCCAGGACGCCGGCGTCTGGGGAGGCCTCTCCGAGGACGAGCGCCGCGCCCTGAAGCGCCGCAACGCACGGGCCCGCCGAGCCGGCTGACCCTGCACGAACCCCTCGTGCGCGAGCCCGGTGACCGCCACGGTCGCCGGGCTTTTGGCTGCCCGGAGAGGGGCAGCCGCGCCGCGTCACCGGCGGCGGTCAGCTGATCGGACGCAGGCTCGCCGTGAAGCGGGCCCGCGTGCCGTGCGGCGTCACGGGCTCCCAGGTGATGCGGCCCTGGAGGTCGCCCACGAGGGACTGGACGATCTGCGTTCCCAGGCCGGAGCCGGGGCGTCGGTCGGGGTCGATGCCCTTGCCATCGTCCTCGACGGACACCACGAGCATCGGCTGGCCACGCTCGTCGGGGTGCCGCTCGATGGTGATGCGCACCTGCCCGCCCGCGTCGCCGAGCCCGTGCTCGATGGAGTTCTGCACGAGCTCGCTCATGATCATCGCCAACGAGGTGGCGTCCTCGGCCCGCAGGCGCCCGAACGAGCCCTGCGTCACCGTGTGAACCGGGGCGCCGTTGGCCGAGACCTCGACCACCGCGTTGAGGCCGCGCTGGGCGATGCCGTCGAAGTCGACCGTCTCGTCGAAGCCCTGGCTCAGCTGGTCGTGGACCATGGCGATGGTGCCGACCCGTCGCTCGGCCTCGGCCAGCGCGACCCTCGCCTCACCCTCGGGGAGGCGGCGTGCCTGCAGGCGCAGCAGCGCGGCGACCGACTGCAGGTTGTTCTTGACCCGGTGATGGATCTCGCGGATCGTCGCGTCCTTGGTCATCAGCTCGCGCTCGCGCCGGCGCAGCTCACCGACGTCGCGCATGAGCACGATCGCACCGAAGCGCTGGCCGGCCTCGGTGAGCGGGATGGCCCGCATCGAGACGGTGGTGCCGCCGGCGACGACCTCGGTGCGCCACGGCTGGCGCCCCGTCACGACGAGCGGCAGGCCCTCGTCGACCGGATAGGACTCGCGCACGTTGTCGGTGACGATCTGGGCCAGGCTCGCCCCCACGACCTCACCGAGGTGCCCGAGCCGGTGCAGGGCCGAGACGGCGTTCGGGCTCGCGTAGGTGACGACGCCGTCGACGTCGAGGCGGATCACCCCGTCGCCGACGCGGGGCGCCCCGCGCCGCAGACCGGTCGGGGCGCCGCTGTGGGGGAACTCACCGCCGGTCACCATGCGGCAGAGGGCGTCGGCGGTCGCGAGGTAGGTCAGCTCGAGCCGGCTCGGGGTGCGAGTGGTCCAGAGGTTGGTGTGGCGGGTCAGCACGGCCACGACGTGGCCGCCGCGCACGACCGGGATGTACTCCTCGCGCACGGCCTGGTCGGGGCCGGGATCATGCGGGACGACGACCTGGCGCACCCGCAGGATGCGCTGCTCGGCGGCCGCCTCGTCGAGCAGGTCACGCGTGCGCCCGGGGTCGGCGACGCGACCTACCTGGTCCTCGACGAAGACGAGCTGTCCCGTGGTCGGGCGCACGTGCGCGACGGCCTCCCACCGGTCGCTCACCGAGCGGACCCAGAGCACCAGGTCGGCGAAGGAGAGGTCGGCGACGAGCTGCCAGTCACCGACGAGCAGCTGCAGCCACTCGACGTCGTGGTCGGGCAGGTCGGTCCGCCCGCGCAGGAGCTCGCTCAGGGT
>JABFXB010000225.1 GCA_013361975.1 Dermatophilaceae bacterium | reverse complement strand
GAGTGCTCTCTTCCCGGACGCGGTGGCCGGGCTCCCGTCGAGTGCTCACGTCCCGTACGCGGTGGCCGGACACCCGTCGAGTGCTCACTTCCCGTACGCGGTGGCCGGACACCCGTCGAGTGCTCACTTCCCGTACGCGGTGGCCGGACACCCGTCGAGTGCTCACTTCCGACGCCGCCTCTGAAACGAGGGCTCAGGTTGACGCCCAGAAAGGCTGGCTATGGAGCCCTCGACGGGCATCGGTCCGACGGGAAGTGGGCACTCGACGGGGTGGGTGTGTCGGGAAGTGGGCACTCGACGGGGTGGGTGTGTCGGGAAGTGGGCACTCGATCGAAGAAGGGGTGTTGGGGCGGGTCAGTCCTCGTCGATGATCTCGCCCTCGACGACCTCGTCGCTGGAGGTCGACCGGCGCGGCCCCTGCTTCTCCCAGCCGGGCTGACCCGCGACCGCGGGGCCGGTGAAGCGCTCCGTCTGGGCCAGCAGGCGGCGCGAGATGACCGCCGCGAGCATGCTCCGGGCGACGGGCCGCGTGAACGGCAGCACGAGCAGCAGGCCCAGCACGTCGGTGACGAAGCCCGGCGCCAGCAACAGGCTGCCGCCGACGAGGACCACGACGCCGTCGGCGATCTCACGGGCCGGCATCCGCCCACTCCGCACCGCCTGCTCGAGGGCACGCCAGGCGCGCCCACCCTCACGGCGGATCAGCCAGGCGCCGAGGAGCGAGGTCGCCACGAGCAGCAGGAACGTGGGCCACCCTCCGATGGCCTGTCCGACCGCGACGACGACCACGATCTCGATGATCGGGAGGACCATCAGCGCCACGAGGGCGAGCCGCGTCAGCCGCACGCGGCGGCCACGCGGCGAGCCGGGTGCGGTGGTCACGTGCGGTCACCGACCGGCTCGCGGCGGCGGGCCCGCTGCGCAGCCGAGCGCAGCTGCCCCAGCCGGTGCTCGACGCCCCAGCGGGTCACGCTCGTGAGGGCCTCTCGGACGATGTCCCTGCCCATCTTGGAGACGCCGACCTCGCGCTCGACGAAGGTGATCGGCACCTCGACGACAGTGAGGCCGGCACGGACCGCACGCAACGTCAGGTCGATCTGGAAGCAGTAGCCCTGCGACTCGACGCCCTGCAGCCCCATGGTCCGCAGCGCGTTGGCGCGGTACGCGCGGTAGCCGGCCGTGGCGTCGTTGACGGCCATCCCCAGCATCACCTTGGTGTAGATGTTGGCACCCACCGACAGCACCTTCCGGTGGGCCGGCCAGTTGCGCACCTCTCCCCCGCGCACCCAGCGCGCGCCGATGACGACGTCGGCCTCGCCGAGGGCGGCGAGCAGCGACGGGAGCTGCTCGGGCAGGTGCGAGCCGTCGGCGTCCATCTCGACAGCCGCGTCGTAGCCCCGCCCGAGGACGATCGAGAAGCCCTCGAGGTACGCCTTCCCGAGACCCTCCTTGCCGGCCCGGTGCACGACGTGGACCTGCGGGTCGGTCGCGGCGATGTCGTCGGCGACCTGACCGGTGCCGTCGGGAGAGGCGTCGTCGAGCACGAAGACGTCGACGGCCGGGGCGCTCGCCCGCACGCGGGCGATGATGCCGGCCAGGTTGTCCCGCTCGTTGTACGTCGGGATGAGCACGGCCACCCTGGTCACCGGCTCACGCTGCGTCGTCGTCATCCTCTTCCTTCGTCGTGTCTGCCACCGGTCCCTGCTGCGGGCGCCCGCGGCGGATGCCCAGGACCAGCACCACCAGCAGTGCGGCGGCGGCGACCCATTCGGGGGCCTCACCGACCCGGGTCGCCAGTGTCGTGGCGTCCCGCAATGGTAGGGCCCCTCGGACGACCGCCTGCGTGAACAACGAGGTGACCTGGTGCGCGGTTCCATCGGGGGTGATCAGGGCGCTCTGGCCGACGGTCGAGACGTGCACGACCGAGCGGCCGAACTCCATGGCGCGCAGCCGGCTGATGGCCAGCTGCTGGGGCGACTCGGCGGTGAAGCCGAAGGTCGCGTTGTTCGTCTGCACGACCAGCACGTTGGCGCCGGTCTGCACGGCGTCGCGCATGATGTCGTCGTAGGCGACCTCGAAGCAGATCGCGAGGCCGGCGCGGATCGACTGCCCGCCGGGCGTGGTCACCCTGAAGACGCCCGGTGCGTCGCCCGGTGCGAAGTCCCTGCGGACGAGGTCGACCTCCTTGCTGAAGTTGCGCCAGAAGGACCGGTTGGGAATGTACTCGGCGAAGGGCACGGGGTGTCGCTTCACGTAGCGGTCGGTGTTGCCCTGCCCGGGCTGGAAGAGCAGCGCGACGTTCGACACGAACCCGACCGGCTCCTCCAGCAGGCCGCCGACGATGAGGGGGCGCTGGAGCGTCGCGACCGTGTCGAGGATCAGCTGCTTCGCGTCGGCGTTGCGCAGCGGGTCGATGTCGGAGGCGTTCTCGGGCCAGACGACGAGGTCGGGTGCGGGCGCTCGCCCAGCGGTCACGTCCCGCTGCGCCTTGAGCGTCGCGGCGACGTGGTTGTCGAGGACGGCCCGTCGCTCGGCGTTGAACTCGAGACCGGGCCGCGCGACGTTGCCCTGGACCCCGAGGAACTGCGCCGTCGGGCCGTCGGTGGGCAGCGGGACGACGAGCCCCACGAGACCCAGCACGAGCGCACCGGTCACGGGCACGAGGACCCTCCGTGACGGCATACGCGACCGGTGGGAACGGGAGGCGAGCGCCCGCTGCGCCGCGAGCGCAAGAAGGGCGCCGGCGAGGGCGATGACGAAGCCGACGAACGGCGCGCCCCCGAGCGCGACGAGACGTCCGAAGGGCGAGTCCGCCTGCCCGAAGGCGATCTTCAGCCACGGGAAACCGCCGTACGGTGCCCTCGCGCGGAACCCCTCGGTCACGACCCAGACGAGGGCGAACGAGAGAGGCCGCACCCGCCCATCCCGGCCCAGCCACCCGACGAGCGCGCCGGCGAGGCCGACGAAGAGCGACTCCAGCGTCGCCAGCGCGATCCACGGGACCGCCCCGACGTAGATGCCCGACCAGCTCAGCGTCGGCACGAAGAAGACGAGGGCCCCGGCGAACCCGAGCCCGAAACCGCGCCCGAAGCCGGCGCCGGCCCACGCCCAGGCCCACAGGCCGAGGGCCAGCGGCGCTGCGACCCACACGTCGAACGTCGGGAACGCGAAGCAGAGGAGCCCGCCCGCGAGCAGGGACACGAGAAGACGCCGCACGGGGTTCACCGTATGCCGTGCGGCCGGGACGTCAGACCTCAGGGGACGACGACGACCCCGCGGGCCGTGGTGGCGACGATGGGCGGGTCGAGCACGTCGGCGGCGGACTCGCCGCGTCCGGGGTTGCCGCGCCCGACGACGCGCACCTCGAACTCCATCTCGCGTGAGCGCGAGCCGACGCGGACGAGCTCGGCGGAGATCTCGATGACGTCGCCCGCCCGCACCGGCGCCGTGAACTGCACGTCGCTGTAGGACGCGAAGAGGCCCTCGTCGCCGTCGGTGACGATGCACATCTCGGTGGCGACGTCGCCGAAGGCGGCGAGGGAGTAGGCGCCGTCGACGAGGTTGCCGGCGTAGTGGGCGTGGCTGTAGGGCACGTAGCGGCGGTGGGTCACCCGCTGCCCGACGCTCGCCTGGGTGGTGCGCTCGGTCGTGCGATCGCTCATGACTTCCTGGCCTTCCGCTGGGTCATCTCGTGGACGAGGTAGCTGGCGACCTCGCCGGGGGTGGTGCCGCGCCCGAAGATGCGGTCGACGCCGAGCGCCTTCTCCGAGCCGTCCTCGAAGCGTGGGCCGCCGGCGATGAGCACCGGCACCTGCCCGGACGGGTAGGCCTCGCGGAACGCGGCCGACATCTGCGTCGTGTTGTGGATGTGGGCGTCCTTCTGGGTGACGACCTGGCTCACGAGCACGGCGTCGGCCTTCTCGGCCCGAGCCCGGGCGACGAGGTCGGGCACGAGCACCTGGGCGCCGAGGTTCACCACCTTGATCTCGCGGTAGTACTCGAGGCCCTTCTCCCCCGCGAAGCCCTTGATGTTGAGGATCGCGTCGATGCCGACGGTGTGGGCGTCGGTGCCGATGCAGGCGCCGACGACGACGAGCTTGCGGCGCAGGTGCTTCTTGATCGCCAGGTTGGCGTCCTTGGCGGTCAGGAGCGGGTACTCGCGCTCGACGACGTGCACGTCGTCGAGGTTCACCAGGTGCGTCGAGCTGCCGTAGACGACGAAGAACGTGAAGTCGGGCCCCATCGCCTTCGCGTGGACGAGCAGCGCGGGGTCCAGGCCCATCTTGCGGGCCAGCTGCAGCGCCGCGCCCTCGGCCTTCTTGTCGTGCGGCAGCGGCAGGGTGAACGACATCTGCACCATGCCGTCGCCGGTGGTGTCGCCGTAGGGCCGGATGATGCTGCCCTGCTGCGGTGCGTCGGACGTCTCCAGCGCGCTCATCGCCGGCCTCCCTTCGCCGGCGGGGTCCACGCGTCGAGCGAGGTGATCGCCGGGTTGTCGTATGCCGCAGCCCGCTCGAACACGCCGTCGAGCCCCTTGCCGCCGGTGGCCGGACGCTTCATCAGCCCGAAGGTGCCGTCGGCGATGGCCGCGAGGAGCGGCGCGTCGCCGGCGGAGTCGGTGTCACCGACGATGCGCTCGAGCAGGTCGACGGCCTCGGAGAGCACCTGCCGGGCGCGCGTCTGGATGAAGCCGTCGCGCGGGGGATGGAAGTCCTCGGTCAGCCCGCCTGCCGCGTTCATGACGTAGCGGACGTTCTGCAGGGCGAGGTCGCGGTCCGACAGGAAGGGCGTGACGACGGCCTCGGTCATCATGCCGACGAGCAGGATGCCCTGGCCGGTCATCGCACCGACGAGGTTGAAGAACCCGTCGAGCAGGTAGCCGCGGAAGACGTCGCCGGTCATGTGCTTCGTCGGCGGCATCCACTTCAGGGGCGCGTCGGGGAAGAGCTGGCGGGCGAGCATCGCGTGGGCCAGCTCCATGCGGAAGCTGTCGGGGATCTCGGGGTTGATCTCGAAGGCGTGCCCGAGGCCGAGCTGCCAGTCCTCGAGCCCGGCCTCCTTGGCGAACCGCTCGTTGAGCAGCTGGCTGACGGTGACCGTGTGGGCGGCCTCGACGGCGTCGGCGGTCGTGAGGTAGTTGTCCTCGCCCGTGTTGATGATGATGCCGGCGCGGGCGTGCACCTGGCGCGAGAACCTTTGGTCCACAAAGGTCCTGATCGGGTTGATGTCGCGGAAGAGGATGCCGTACATGGAGTCGTTGAGCATCATGTCGAGACGCTCCATGCCGGCGAGCGCCGCGATCTCGGGCATGCACAGCCCCGACGCGTAGTTGGTCAGCCGCACGTAGCGGCCGAGCTCCTTGCTCACGTCGTCCAGGGCCGCTCGCATGAGCCGGAAGTTCTCCTGTGTCGCGTACGTGCCGGCGAAGCCCTCGCGCGTGGCGCCCTCGGGCACGTAGTCGAGCAGCGACTGCCCGGTGGAGCGGATCACGGCGATGACGTCGGCGCCCTCTCGGGCCGCGGCCTGGGCCTGCGGGATGTCCTCGTAGATGTCGCCGGTCGCGACGATGAGGTAGATCCACGGCTTGGTCTTCGGGTCGCCGTGGCGCTTGACGAGCCGGTCGCGGGTGGCGCGCGAGCGGTCGACGGTGCGCAGGCCAACGCCTACGCCCTTGGCGGCCGCGCGCTGAGCGGCCGCGGCCTCACGACCCGCGGGGAGACGGAACGACACGTTGCCGCTCGCGGCCTTCTGCGCGAGCGTCGTCAGGTCGGGCGCCTCGCCGCGCAGCAGGGCGTCGTAGACCGGCGTGGTCACACCGTGCTCGAGGCCGACCTCGTCGCGGACCGCCGTGACGAGGTGGTTGACCCACGGCACGCGCTCGTGGTCGGCGCCCGCGAGGCCCGCGAGACGCAGCGTCGCGCGCTCGACGGAGACGGTCGTGTGGCTCTTCGCGATCTTCACGACCGGGGCCGCCGCCTTGCGGGCGAGGGAGCGTGCCTTGCGCACGACGGTCGGGTCGAGCTCGAGCATCGCGTTCGGCCGGCTCATGCGCCTGCTCCCGCGGTCTGCGTGGCCTGGGAGGTCTCGGCAGCGAGCCGCCCCTCGAAGAGCACGCGGACCGCCGGCACCTCACGCACGAGGCGCAGGGCCGTCTCGGCGTGGCCGGGCACATAGCCGTTGCCGACGAGCATCCGCACGTCTGCGGCGAGGCCCTCGGCGCCGAGCGCGGCCGCCGCGAAGTTCGTGGCCATGCTGAAGAAGATGATCGTGCCGCCCTGGGCGGTCGCGAGGATCGCCGGCTGCTCGCAGCCGGGCACGTCGACGCACACGACCGTGACGTCGGCGGGTCCCCCGGCCGACTCGACCGCTGCGGCGAGCCCGAGCGGCGAGCGGGCGTCGGCGAGCACGACAGCGTCGGCGAGACCGCTCTGCTCGAGCACCGACCGCTCCCGCTCGACGGGGACGACCCCGATGGTGCGACCGGCGCCGGCGGCGCGGGCGGCGGCGAGCGACAGGGAACCGGACTTGCCGGCCCCGCCGAGTACCGCCACCGTCGGCGAGACCCCGCGGGCGGCGTACTCCCCCACGACCCGCTCGACGAGCGCCGGCGCCCCGCAGACGTCCATGACCATGAGCGCGAGGTGGGCGTCGAGGTCGTCGGGCAGGGTGGCCGCGATGCTGCGGCCGAAGAGGATCGCGTGCCCTGCGGCGGGCACCTGTTCGGAGAGGCCGTCCCAGCGCTCGAGGCCGTCGGTGACCGCGAGCGGGGTCAGCGAGAGCGAGACCAGGGTGGCCACGCGGTCCCCGACCGCCAGGCCGAGGGTGCTCTCGGGGCCGACGTCGTCGACCGTGCCGATGAGCATGCCGCCCGAGCCGGTGACGGGGTTCTGCATCTTGCCCCGGCTCTCGACGATGTCGAGCACCTCGGCGCGCACGGCCGCCCCGTCGACCCGCCCGTCGGTGGTGTGCTTCTCGGCGAGCTGCCGGTAGGAGGCGGCGTCGAGGTTGAGCGTCTCGACCGCGATGCGGACCTCGTCGGGCCACAGCTGCGGGCGGGCGTCGAGCCGGCGAGCGGCCTGCGGCAGCGTGATCGCGTCGCCGGTGGGCTCGAGGACGCGGTGCAGGCCCACGGGGGACGATGAGGTCGACATGGTCACCTAGAGATCCTTCGGTTTAGTAGGCATCTGACAGAAGATCCTTCAGCATCATATGGGGGTGAGCGGTGATGCTTCGGTTATCCTCGCCTCATGATCAAGGTTGAGCAGCCCTACGCCTACCGGCGCCGAGAGCTCGTCGAGCCCGACTGGACCC
>JABFXB010000072.1 GCA_013361975.1 Dermatophilaceae bacterium | reverse complement strand
CGAGTTCGACCGCCTCGTCGAGGCGGGGGAGTTCCTCGAGCACGCCGTCGTGCACGGGTTCGCCAAGTACGGCACGCCGCGCGGGCCCGTCGAGCGGGCCATCCGCGAGGGCCGCGACGCCCTCCTCGAGATCGACCTCCAGGGCGCGCGCCAGGTGCGCGAGACGTGGCCCGACGCGCTCTTCGTCTTCCTCGCGCCGCCGAGCTGGGACGAGCTGGTGCGGCGGCTCGTGGGCCGCGGCACCGAGGACGAGGCCGAGCGCGAGCGCCGGCTGACCACCGCGACCGCCGAGATGGCGGCGCAGAGCGAGTTCGACGAGGTCGTCGTCAACGACGACGTTCGTCGCGCGAGCGAAGAACTCGTATCATTGATGAGATCGGGACGCGCCGAGAGGTGAGTCCCGACGTGATGTGTGCGCTGTGTCGGGTCGCCACCGCGTCCCGCCCGGCATCCCAGCACGCACCAGAGACCGCTCAAACCAACGAAACGAGATCACTGTGTCCGGTACCCAGGCAGCTCCCATCGGCATCACCAACCCGCCGATCGACGACCTCCTGACCGCCGCCGACTCGAAGTACGCGCTCGTCATCTACTCCGCCAAGCGCGCACGCCAGATCAACGCGTACTACTCGCAGCTGCAGGAGGGCCTGCTCGACTACGTCGGCCCGCTCGTCGAGACCGAGGTCCACGAGAAGCCGATGTCGATCGCGCTGCGCGAGATCAACGAGGGCCTGCTCACCTCCGAGCCGACCGAGGCCTGAGCCCCTTCCGGGCCAGTCGGTGCCGCAGATGCGTGTCGTCCTCGGTGTGAGCGGCGGGATCGCCGCCTACAAGGCGGCGTCCCTGCTGCGCCTGTTCACCGAGAACGGCCACGACGTCACCGTCGTGCCCACCGCGGCCGCGCTCCACTTCGTCGGCGCGCCGACGTGGTCCGCCCTGTCGGGCAAGCCGGTCAGCACCGACGTGTGGACCTCGGTGCACGAGGTGCCGCACGTGCGCATCGGCCAGTCGGCCGACCTCGTCGTCGTGGCTCCCGCGACGGCCGACCTGCTGGCGAAGGCCGCGCACGGCATCGCCGACGACCTCCTCACCAACACCCTGCTCACCGCCCGGTGCCCCGTCGCGTTCGCGCCCGCCATGCACACCGAGATGTGGGAGCACCCCGCGACGCAGGCCAACGTCGCCACCCTCCGCGCCCGTGGCGCCCACGTCATCGACCCGGCCGTGGGTCGGCTGACCGGCAAGGACACCGGGGCGGGTCGCCTTCCCGAGCCCGAGCAGCTGTATGCCGCGTGCCTCGCCGTCGTCGAGGGCGGCGCGACCTGCGCCGACCGGCACGAGGGGCCGGGCGACCTCGAGGGGCGCCGGGTCGTCGTGTCGGCGGGCGGCACCCGTGAGCCGCTCGACCCGGTGCGGTTCCTCGGCAACCGTTCGTCGGGCAAGCAGGGCATCGCGATCGCCCGCGCCGCCGCCGACCGCGGAGCCAAGGTCACCCTCGTCGCCGCCAACGTGTCGCTCCCGGTGCCCGAGGGCATCGACGTGGTGCCGGTCGAGACGACGCTCGAGCTCCAGCAGGCGGTCGAGACCGCTGCCGACGGTGCCGACGTCGTCGTCATGGCGGCGGCGCCCGCCGACTTCCGCCCGGCCACGGTCAGCGACAGCAAGATCAAGAAGTCGTCCGACCCCGACGCAGGACTGCGGGTCGAGCTCGTCGAGAACCCCGACATCGTCAGGGGGCTGGTCGCCGCCCGCGCCCGCCGCGGCTCTCCGACGCCGTTCATCGTCTCGTTCGCGGCCGAGACGGGCGACCTCAACGGCTCGGTCATGGACCACGCCCGCGCCAAGTTCGCCCGCAAGGGCAGCGACCTGCAGGTGGTGAACGAGGTCGGCCCGGACCTCACCTTCGGAAAGGACGACACGACCGTCCACCTGCTCCGCCGCGGCAGCGACGAGGTCACGACGGTCGGTCCCACCACCAAGGACGCCGTGGCCGACGCCCTCTGGGACGCCATCTCGCCGGCGTTGGGCTGAGCACTAGACTCACACCCCAAATGCGGCTGCGCCGACCGCGCACGACCCCAACCACCATGCACCCGAGCCAGGGAGTTCAAGTGTCCGCACGTCTGTTCACGTCCGAGTCCGTCACCGAGGGACATCCCGACAAGATCTGTGACCAGATCAGCGACTCGATCCTCGACGCGCTGCTGACCGAGGACAAGCACGCACGCGTCGCGGTCGAGACCCTCGTCACGACCGGCCTGGTGCACGTCGCGGGCGAGGTCTCGACCACCGGCTACGTCGAGATCCCCAAGCTCGTGCGCCAGACGATCCTCGACGTGGGCTACGACGGCTCGCAGAAGGGCTTCGACGGGCGTACGTGTGGGGTCTCCATCTCCATCGGCGCGCAGTCGCCCGACATCGCACAGGGCGTCGACACGGCGCACGAGCACCGCACGGGTGCCGACGACGACCAGCTCGACAAGCAGGGCGCCGGCGACCAGGGCCTCATGTTCGGCTACGCGTGCGACGACACCGCCGAGCTGATGCCGCTGCCGATCTTCCTCGCGCACCGCCTCTCGGAGCGCCTGACCCAGGTGCGCAAGAGCGAGGAGCTCGCCTACCTGCGCCCCGACGGCAAGACCCAGGTCACCATCGCCTACGAGGGCGACAAGGCGGTCAAGCTCGACACCGTCGTGCTCTCCACGCAGCACGCCCCCGACGTGTCGCTCGACGGCATGCTCGAGCCCGACATCAAGGCCCACGTCATCGACCCGGTCCTGGCCGAGCTGCGCGACAGCGGCACCGACCTCGACGTGAGCGCCTACCGCGCCCTCATCAACCCCACCGGCCGCTTCGAGATCGGCGGCCCGATGGGCGACGCCGGCCTCACCGGCCGCAAGATCATCGTCGACACCTACGGCGGCATGGCACGCCACGGCGGCGGCGCCTTCTCGGGCAAGGACCCGAGCAAGGTCGACCGCTCGGGCGCCTACGCCATGCGCTGGGTCGCGAAGAACGTCGTCGCCGCGGGCCTCGCCCGGCGCTGCGAGGTGCAGGTCGCGTACGCCATCGGCAAGGCGCAGCCGGTCGGCCTCTACGTCGAGACGTTCGGCACCGAGACCGTCCCGGTCGACAGGATCCAGGCGGCCATCAGCACGGTCTTCGACCTGCGCCCGGCGGCGATCGTCGACGCGCTCGACCTGCTGCGCCCGATCTACAAGCCGACCGCGGCCTACGGCCACTTCGGCCGCACCAAGGCCGACGGCGTCGAGAACCCCTTCACCTGGGAGCGCACCGACCGCGTCGAGGCCCTGCGGGCCGCCGTCGCCGGCTGAGGCTAGGGTCGCCCCCGTGGGGGACGACGAGACGACGCAGCGACCGGCCTTCGGGCCGGTCGCTGCTGTCGTGGTGGAGACGCCGCTCGCCCACCTCGACCGCGTCTTCGAGTACTCCGTGCCCGCCGAGCTCGACGTCGACGCCGTCCCGGGTGCCCGCGTGAGGGTGCGCTTCTCCGGCCGCGAGCTCGACGGCTTCGTGGTCGAGCGTCGCGAGGCGCCGCAGCACGACGGGCGGCTCACCCCGCTGCGCCGAGTGGTGAGCCCAGAGCCGGTCCTGACCCCCGAGGTGCTGGCGCTCTCGCGGGCCGTCGCCGACCGGTATGCCGGCACGCTGAGCGACGTGCTGCGCCTGGCCGTGCCGAAGCGCCACGCCACGGCCGAGAAGGCCCTCGCGCTCGAGTGCGCGCCGCTCGAGCCGGTGCCGATGCCCGACCCGGGTGCCTGGGTCGCCTATCCCGCCGGACCGGCCTGGCTGCGCCGGCTCGCCGGAGGTGAGGGCCCTGCCGCCGCCTGGGGTGCCCTGCCCGGCCGGTCCGGCGACGCCGACTGGCCCTCCGCGCTCGCGGTCGCCGCGGCGACCGCCCTGTCGGGCGGGCGCGGTGCCCTTCTCGTCGTGCCCGACCATCGCGACGTCGACCGGCTCGACGCCGCGCTCACCGCGCTGCTCGGCAAGGGCCGCCACGTCCGGCTCACCGCCGACCAGGGGCCGCAGGCGCGCTACACCGCCTGGCTCAAGGTGCTGCGCGGGCACGTGAAGGTCGTCATCGGCACCCGGGCCGCGGCGTTCGCGCCCGTGCGCGACCTCGGTCTCGTGGCGTGCTGGGACGACGGCGACGACCTGCTCGCCGAGCCCCGCGCGCCCTACCACCACGTCGGCGTCGTCCTCGCGCTGCGGGCCGCCATGACCGGGGCGGCGCTGCTCACGGGCGGCTTCGGCCGTAGCCTGCGCGTCCAGGTCGAGGTCGAGTCCGGCGCCCTGGTGCCCGTCGACGCCGATGCGGCGACCCTGCGGTCCGTCGCGCCCCGGGTCACGATTGCCGGCGAGGGGGCCGACGAGGAGCGCGACGGCCCGTCCGCCCGGGCGCACATCCCCTCACGCGCGTGGCGGGTGGCCAAGGACGCCCTGCTCGACGGCCCCGTCCTCGTCCAGGTGCCGCGTCGCGGCTACCAGCCGTCGCTCAGCTGCGCCGAGTGCCGCACCCCGGTCCGCTGCACGCGGTGCCAGGGACCGGTCGCCGTCGGCGCCTCGCGCGCCGCCCCCGCCTGCCGCTGGTGCGGCCTGGCGATCCCGCCACACGGCTTCTCCTGCGCGCACTGCGGGTCGGGCCGCCTGCGGTCGTCGGTCACCGGTGCACGCCGCACGGCCGAGGAGATCGGCCGCGCGTTCCCGGGCTTCCCCGTGCACACCTCCGGGTCGGGCGAGGTCCTCTCCGCCGTCGGCCGCGAGTCGGCGCTCGTCATCGCCACGCCGGGCGCCGAGCCCGTCGCCGACGGCGGCTACACCGCGGTGCTGCTGCTCGACGCGTGGGCGAGCCTGGACCTGCCGGTGCTCGACGCGCCCCTCGAGGCGCTGCGCCGCTGGATGGCCGCTTCCGCCCTCGCCCGAGAGGGTCGGGCCGTCGTGCTGTGCGGTGCGCCCGAGGCGGTCGCGCTCCCTGCCGTCGAGGCGCTCGTGCGGTGGGACCCTGCCTGGCTCGCTGCCCGTGAGCTGGCCGACCGTCGCGAGCTGGGACTGCCGCCTGCCGCCCGCGTCGCCCAGCTGACGGGTGGGCGGCGCGCCCTCGAGGAGGCCCTCGAGCAGGTCGACCTGCCGCCCAGCGCGCAGGTGCTCGGTCCGGTGCCGCTCATCGGCGGGGCCGCGCGCCGCGGCCCCGGGGACGGCGAGCCCGAACGCGCGCCGGCCGACCACCACGTGCTCGTCCGGGTGCCCGCGGCAGAGACCCCAGCCCTCACCCGGGCGATGCTCGCCCTCAAGGCCTTCCGATCGGCTCGCAAGGAGGCCGACGTCGTCTCGGTGCGGGTCGACCCGCTCGACACGTTCTGACGGCGCACTGACGGCGCACTGACGGCGCACTGACGGCGCAATGACGGTGCACTGAAGCGAGACGCGTCACCTGGCGGCCCGGGGCCGTCGGCGTCCGTCGCGTGGCAGCATGACGGCCATGCCCGCACGCGAGCTCGACATCGTCCTGTACGGCGCCACCGGATTCGTCGGCGCACTCACCGCGGAGCACCTCGCCCGCCGTGCCGGCCCCGAGGTGCGGATCGCGCTCGCGGGGCGTTCCCGCTCGAAGCTCGAGGCCCTGCGGGTCGAGCTCGGTGAGCGCGCCACGTCGTGGGAGGTCGTGGCCGTCGACGCGGCGGACGCGCCGGGGCTGCGGGCCCTCGCGGCGCGTACGACGGTGCTCGCCAGCACCGTCGGCCCCTACGTCGCCGTCGGCAAGGAGGTCGTGCGCGCCTGCGCCGAGGAGGGCACCCACTACGCCGACCTGACCGGCGAGGTGCTCTTCGTGCGCTGGTCGCTCGACGAGGTCGGCGCCCGGGCCAGCGAGACGGGTGCGGCCATCGTCCACGCCTGCGGCTTCGACTCCATCCCGTCCGACCTGGGCGTCCTGGCGACGGCCGAGCGCGTCGCCACCGACGGCGAGGGCACCCTCGCCGAGACGACCCTGCTCGTCCGGTCGATGAGGGGCGGGGTCTCGGGCGGCACCGTCGACTCCATGCGGCAGCAGGCGGTCGCGGCCCGCTCCGACGCCTCGGCCCGGCGTCTGCTCGGTGACTCGTATGCCTTGAGCCCCCGTCGCTCCGAGGAGCCGTCGTCGCGGCGCAGCCGATCCTCCGGGCCGCTGGATCGGCTGCGCCGTCTCGTGCCGGTCGACCGCGATCCCGCCACGGGCCGGTGGACCGGGCCCTTCGTCATGGCCTCGTTCAACACCCGCATCGTGCGCCTGTCGAACACCCTGAGCGACTGGTCCTACGGCCGCGAGCTGCGCTACCGCGAGGTCGTCGACTTCGGCTCGAGCCCGATGTCGCCGCTCATGGCGACCGGCATGGCCGTCGGTCTCGGCGGTGTCGTGGCCGGGCTCTCGTTCACGCCCACCCGCGCCGTGCTCGACCGCTTCCTGCCGAAGCCGGGGGAGGGGCCCGGCCCCGAGACGCGCGCCGCAGGGCGCTTCCGGATGGAGATCCACGCCGCGACGACGACCGGCGCGCACTACCGCACCAAGGTGGGCGCCGACTACGACCCGGGCTACGGCGGTACCGCGGTGATGTTCGGGGAGACGGCCCTGGCGCTGGCCACCGACGACGGCATCCCTCGCTGCACCGGCGTGTGCACCCCTGCGACGGCGCTGGGCGACGTCCTGACCGACCGGCTGCGCGCCCAGGGATTCACCTTCGAGGTCGAGCGCCTGTCGCCGCGGTGAGGCAGGATCGGCGGCGCACAGGACACGCCCCGGTCCGAGCCGAACCGGACCGGGCACGACAGGAGGCCTGACCGTGGGACGCATCGAGGTGCACGAGTTCATCTCGCTCGACGGGGTCTACGAGAGCCCGAGCTGGACGGCGGAGTACCCCTTCGACCCGAAGATGGGTGCGGCGATCGGTCGCCTCACCGGACCCGGTTCCGAGCTCCTGCTCGGACGCCGCACGTACGAGATGTTCGCGCCGGCGTGGTCGACGCGTACTGACGAGGACGACCCGGGGGCCTCCTTCTTCAACGGCGCCCGCAAGAACGTCGTCTCGTCGACGCTGCGCGACCCCGACTGGAACAACTCGCGCGTCCTCGGCACGTACGACCCCGCGCGCATCGCCGAGCTGCGCGACGAGGTCGAGGGGTCGCTCTACGTCAGCGGCAGCGGCACGCTCGTCCGGGCCCTGCTGCGCGACGGCCTCGTCGACGGCCTGCACCTCTTCGTCTACCCCGTCGTGCTGGGGTCGGGGGAGCGGCTCTTCACCGGCGACGAGCTGGTACGCCTGCAGCTGGCCGGCGC
>JABFXB010000156.1 GCA_013361975.1 Dermatophilaceae bacterium | reverse complement strand
GAGCCACGCGGTGAGGCCGGTGTCCTCGTCAAGGTCACGCACGAGATCGCCGGCCTGTCGCGGCTCCTCGCCGCCCTCGACACCGCGGCCTCGGCCGCCGGGGTGACGACGGTCCTGCGCGGCAGCCCGGTCGTCGGGACGGCGCTCGTCGCGCTCGACGGGCCGGTGACCGCCGACGGGCTGGCGGCCTTCGTGGCCGACCTGCGCTCGGCGCAGCGAGAGTTCGGCGGCAGCGTCGTCGTGCTCGAGGCCCCGGCGGCGCTCAAGGACGGCCTCGACGTGTGGGGCCCCGTCGGGGGCCTGCAGCTCATGCGGGCCGTCAAGCAACAGTTCGACCCCGAGCGGCGACTCGCCCCGGGCCGGTTCGTTGGAGGAATCTAGATGACCGTGCACGACAGCGGCGCCGGCCCGGTGTCCACGCCGACCGGGACGCTCGGCACCAGCGCCAAGCTCTCGCTGACCCCGCTGCAGGCCGGCGAGCCGGCGTTCGACGACCACCACCCGCCCTCGGCCGACCTCGTGTCGGACTGCGTGCACTGCGGCTTCTGCCTGCCCGCCTGCCCGACCTACACCCTGTGGGGCGAAGAGATGGACTCGCCGCGGGGCCGGATCTACCTCATGAACGAGGGGCTGCAGGGCGAGCCGCTCACCTCATCGATGGTGCAGCACTTCGACGCCTGCCTCGGCTGCATGGCCTGCGTGACCGCCTGCCCCTCGGGCGTGAAGTACGACAAGCTCATCGAGGCGACCCGCTCCCAGGTCGAGCGCCGCTACGAGCGACCCAAGCGCGACAGGGCGCTGCGCAGCGCGATCTTCGCGCTCTTCCCGTACCCCCGGCGGCTGCGTGCGCTGCGCGGTCCGCTGCGCCTGCACCAGAGGAGCGGGCTCTCCGCGCTCCTGCGCCGCACCGGTGTGCTGGACCGCATCTCACCGACGCTGGCCTCGATGGAGGCGCTGGCGCCGCCGCTCGAGCGGGCCGAGCGCGTGCCCGAGCG
This sequence comes from Dermatophilaceae bacterium, assembly GCA_013361975.1. Taxonomy (GTDB): domain Bacteria; phylum Actinomycetota; class Actinomycetes; order Actinomycetales; family Dermatophilaceae; genus Terrabacter. The sequence goes on along the minus strand of JABFXB010000156.1, from coordinate 6,336 downwards.
CACGCCGGCGGTCGGTGCCAAGCGGGGCACGGTGGGGATGCTGCTCGGCTGCGTGCAGCGTGAGTTCTTCCCGGGCGTCAACGCCGCCACGGCGCGCGTCCTGTCGGCGGAGGGCTTCGACGTGCTCGCGCCCGCCTCGCAGGGGTGCTGCGGCGCGCTGTCCGCGCACAACGGGCGCGAGGCCGAGGCGCAGCGCTTCGCCCGCGGGCTGGTCGACACGTTCGAGGGCGCCGGGGTCGACCACGTGGTCGTCAACGCGGCGGGGTGTGGTTCGACGATGAAGGAGTACGCCGACCTGCTGGCCGACGACCCGGCATACGCCGAGCGCGCGCGGGTCTTCGCCGACAAGGTGCGCGACGTCTCCGAGATCCTCGCGGATGCCGGTCCGGTGGCACCGCGCCATCCGCTCCCGGTCACCATCGCCTACCACGACGCGTGTCACCTGGCCCACGCCCAGGGCGTGCGCGCCCAGCCGCGTGAGCTGCTCCGCGGCATACCGGGGCTGGAGCTGCGCGAGATCGCCGAGGGCGACCTGTGCTGTGGCTCGGCGGGCATCTACAACATCATCAACCCCGTCCCGGCGCGCGAGCTCGGTGACCGCAAGGCCGCCAACGTCCTCGCCACGGGGGCAGACCTGCTCGTGACGGCCAACCCCGGTTGCCTCATGCAGGTCGCATCGTCCATCGAGCGTCAGGGCGGCCACCTCGCGCTGGCCCACACCGTCGAGGTGCTCGACGCCTCGATCCGGGGCTCCGGCCCCGAGCGGCTCGGCGTCGGTCGCACGACGACGACGCGGCCCGCACAGCCCGGACGGGCCTGACCGTCCGAGCGGCTACATCCCATCCACCGTTCACAACGAGGTGACTGAATGTTCCGCCCCATCATCGATGCCTTGGCGGGTTCGTTGACGCTCACGGCACTCGTGGCACTGCTTCCCCTGCTCACCCTGTTCCTGCTGCTCGGCGTCCTGCGGATCGCCGCGTGGAAGGCGGCCGTGGCGTCGCTCGTCATGTCGCTGCTGGTCGCGATCATCGTCTACTCCATGCCCGCCGGGCAGGCCGTGCTGGCCGGCGCCGAGGGGGCAGCCTTCGGCTTCTTCCCGATCATGTGGGTGGTCATCAACGCCATCTGGGTCTACAACATGACCGTCGTGACCGGGCACTTCGACGTGCTGCGGCGCTCGTTCGCCAGGATCAGCGACGACCAGCGGATCCAGGCGGTCATCATCGCCTTCTGCTTCGGCGCACTGCTGGAGGCCCTCGCCGGTTTCGGCACGCCGGTGGCGATCACGAGCGTCATGCTCATCGCCCTCGGCTTCCGCCCGATCAAGGCCGCCACGGTCGCGCTGGTGGCCAACACGGCGCCGGTCGCGTTCGGTGCCCTCGCCGTGCCGATCACGACGCTCGCTCAGGTGACCGGGCTGCCCGAGCACGAGCTCGCCTCGATCGTGGGACGGCAGACCCCGATCCTCGGCCTCTTCGTGCCGATGGCGCTCGTCTACATCATCGACCGCGGTCGCGGCGTCCGCGTCACGCTCCCCGCCACGCTGACGTGTGGCATCGCCTTCGCGGTCGCGCAGTTCGCCACCTCCAACTACCTCTCCACGCAGCTGACCGACATCGTGGCCTCCCTCGTGGGGGCCGCCGCGGTCGTCGTGCTGCTGCGCTTCTGGCAGCCGTCCCAGGCCTACGTGGAGGCACCGGAGCCGGCGCTCGCCGAGGCGGGCAGTCACCGTCGGGGCCACGTCCGCGCCGGCTCGCACATCGTCGAAGGCGTTCCTGCCGCCTCGATCGGCGGCTCGGACCACCCGATCGGGCACGGCACGGGCACGGTCGACGACCTCGCCGCCCGTGACGCGGACCGACACGACAGCCGCGCCGACGTGCTGCGCGCCTACGCGCCCTACCTGCTGATCATCGTCGTCTTCAGCCTGAGCCAGATCCCGGCCATCGCGCACCTGCTCGGCGCACCCACGAAGAGCTTCCAGTGGCCAGGGCTGCACCTGCAGACCGCCTCGGGCAAGGCGTCCACCCTGCCGACTTTCAAGTTCAACTGGCTCGCCGCGGCCGGCACCCTCATGATCATCTCCGGCCTGCTCACCATCCCGGCCATCGGTATCTCGTGGGGCAAGGCCGCCAAGGCCTACGCCGACACCTACCGCCAGCTCGGTGCCGCCATCTTCACCGTCATGGCGGTCCTCGGTCTGGCCTACGTCATGAACGCGTCCGGCCAGACCGCCAGCCTGGGCGCGTGGCTCGCTGGCGCGGGCTCTGCGTTCGCGATCCTGTCGCCGATCCTGGGCTGGATCGGCGTTGCCGTGACCGGGTCGGACACGTCGTCGAACTCGCTCTTCGGTGCCCTGCAGGTGTCCGCGGCGAAGGACGTCGGCCTGGGCCCGGCCCTCATGGCTGCCGCCAACTCCTCCGGTGGGGTTCTCGGGAAGATGATCTCGCCCCAGAACCTCGCCATCGCGGCTGCCGCGGTCGGGCTTTCGGGCCGGGAGGGAGACCTCTTCCGGCGGGTCGTCGGGTGGAGCCTCGGCTTCCTCGTCTTCATGTGCGTGCTCGTCTACCTGCAGTCCACGTCGGTGCTGTCCTGGATGCTTCCCTGACGCTGACCCGACGAACGACACGAGCTCCCGCCCGGCTGTTGCCGGGCGGGAGCTCGCGTGTCATGGGGCGATTCAGGAGGGCGGGGCGATGTCCTGCTGCGAGGGGAGCTGGTCCTGGCGCACGATGCCGACGGGGCAGGTCATGCCGTTCGGGCCGTGGTTGCAGTAGCCGCCGGGGTTCTTGTGCAGGTAGCCCTGGTGGTAGTCCTCGGCGAGGTAGAACGGCCCGGCGTCGTCGGCCGAGCGGATCTCGGTCGTGATCTGCCCGTAGCCGAAGCCGCCGAGCACTTTCTGGAACGACTCGCGCGTGGCCTCGGCCGCGAGCCGCTGGCCCTCGGTGGTCCAGTAGATCGCCGAGCGGTAGGCCGTGCCGATGTCGTTGCCCTGCCGGTTGGCGGTCGTCGGGTCGTGGTTCTCCCAGAACGCCTTGAGCAGCAGCTCGGGGGAGGTCTTCTCGGGGTCGTAGACGACGCGGACCGTCTCGGCGTGGCCGGTGCGGCCCGTGCACGTCTCCTCGTACGTGGGGTTGGGCGTGTAGCCGCCCATGTAGCCGGCGGCGGTCGACACGACGCCGTCCTGCTTCCAGAAGATCCGCTCGACGCCCCAGAAGCAGCCCATCGCGACGTAGAGCACCTCCGAGCCGTCGGGCCACGGTCCCTCGATCGGCGTGCCGAGCACCACGTGGGTCGGGTCCACCTGGAACGGGCGCTCCGCACGGCCGGGGAGGGCCTCCTCGCGGGCGGGCATCTGGGTCTTCCTACCGAGTCCGAACACCATTCCAGTGTCACATCCTTCGTGTGGCGTGCGTGGTACGCCTCTACAACGCTCGAGCCCCCTGCCGTATGCCGGCTCGGGCCCAGTCGACCTGCCGGCACCGCCCGTCACGCGCCGCCACGACCCGCTCGACCAGTCGGTCGACGGCCACGACGTCACGGAAGCCGGCCGCAATGTCGGTGACCTGCGCAGACGCGGCTGCCGCCTCGCGCGCCCCGACGACGGCCACCACGGCGACGCGCCGTCTGCGAGCCTCCCGGATGCGAGAGCCGAGTGAGTCGTCGCAGGCGAGCTCCACGCGTACGCCCTCGGCGCGCAGCGCGTCGACGAGCGCGCGGGCGGCCTCGTCCTGCTCGGACGACACGGGCAGCACGGCGACCTGCACGGGCGCCAGCCACAGCGGCAGGCGTCCCTCGTAGCGCTCGAGCAGGGCCGCGGTGACGCGCTCCATCGAGCCGACGGTGCCCCGGTGCACCATGACGACGCGGTGCCGCTCCCCGTCCTCGCCGTGGTAGGTCAGGTCGAAGCGCTCGGGCTGGTTGAAGTCGACCTGCACGGTGGCGATGGTCTCCTCGTGGCCGCGTGAGTCGACGACCTGCAGGTCGACCTTCGGGCCGTAGAAGGCAGCCTCGCCCAGCCCCTCGACAAGGGGCAGGTCGTAGCCGGCCAGGACCTCGCCGGCCGACTCGCGCAGGGAGTCCTGCACGGCGTCCCACTGCTCCCGGGTGCCGAGCCACGCGTCGGAGTCGTCGCGCAGCGAGAGGCGCACGTGGTGCACGGGCAGGCCGAGGATGCGCTGGGCCTCCAGGGCGGCGCGCAGCCCCCTCGCGACCTCCGCGCCGGTCTGGTCGGGCCGGCAGAACACATGGGTGTCGTCGAGGCTGATCTGGCGCACGCGGGTCAGACCGGAGAGCACACCGGAGCGCTCGGCCCGGAACATCGGCGCGAGCTCGTTGAGCCGGACCGGGAGCTCCCGGTAGGAGTGGCTGCGCGCCTTGTAGACGAGGGCGTGGTGCGGGCAGTTCGCCGGCCGCAGCACCACTTCCTCGTCGCCGAGCTGCATGGTGGGGAACATGTCGTCCCCGAACTTGGCCCAGTGGCCCGAGCGCTCGAAGAGGCCCCGCTTGCCGAGCACGGGGGTGTGCACGTCGACGCAGCCGTCGGCGTGCGCGAGGTCCTTGGCGAGGCGTTCGAGCTCACGGCGGATCACCGACCCGCCCGCGAGCCACAGGGGCAGGCCGGCGCCGGCGAGCGGGTCGGTGGCGTAGACGTCGAGGTCGTGGTTGAGGTCGCGGTGGTCGGGCATGGTCGTCTCCTTGCGGCTGGGTCGGCCCGGAGACGACGAACGCCCCGGAGTCGACTCCGGGGCGTGGGTTGCGGTGGGTGCTAGAGCAGCAACAGTGCGCCGGAGGGGTCCGGCGTCGTCGTCTGCTGGGAGCGGTGCATGTTCTGAGGGTAGGGCCGGGGCGTTGCCGCGGCAACGCGATTGCGGGCTCGTGCCCACCGACGACGTATGCCGGTCGGCCGCGTCCGCGGAAAGTCGCTGGCTCGCGATGCGTCGTGGTCGACAGACTCACACTCGTGAGCGACGACCTCGACATCAGAGCCATCGACCTGCTCGACCCGCAGCAGGAGGCGGCGGCCCGGGAGTGGATCGACGTCCACGCGGCCGTCCAGCGCGACGTGTTCGGCGAGCGGGGGAGTGCCTGGACGCTCGAGGAGATCCGCGGCTTCCACCGGTCACCCACCGGGCGCCGGGTGGCGCGCGCCGCCTGGGAGGGGAGCCGAATGGTCGGGGCCCTGGAGGTGCGGATGCCGACGACCGACAACCTGGACCTCGCCCTCGTGTGGCTGTCGGTGCACCCGGACCACCGGCGCCGTGGGGTCGGTGGTGGCCTGCTCGCCGAGGGCGAGGCCATCGCGGCGCAGCACGGCCGCGGCACGCTCATGGGGGAGACCGAGTGGGCCGAGGGCGGCACCGACGAGGCAGAGGCCTTCGCGGCCGGCCACGGCTACGCCATCGCGCAGACGATGATCCGGAGCGCCATGCCGCTGCCCGGGGACCGTGAGCAGCTCGCGGCGTGGGCCGTGGTCGACGACTACGTCGTCGAGTCGTTCGTCGACCGGATCCCCGACGAGTGGCTGGAGGACCGGGCCGTGCTGCAGCAGCGGATGAGCACGGACGCGCCCCGGGACGACCTCGCGCTGGAGGAGGAGGCCTGGGACGCCGAACGGCTGCGCGAGTCGTTCGAGCGCACGCTCGCGTCCGGAAGGCGTGTCATCGAGTCGGTGGCCCGGCACCGGCCCCGCGGACGGCTCGTGGCGTTCACGACCATCGGGGTCTCGGCGGGCAGCCCCGACCTCGGCTACCAGCAGGACACCCTCGTGCTCGCGGAGCACCGCGGCCACGGGCTCGGCCTGCGGCTCAAGGCGGCCAACGCGCTTCGCGTCATGGAGGAATTGCCCGAGGTCACCTCGGTGCGCACGTGGAACGCCGCCAGCAACAGGCACATGCTCGCGGTCAACCGGCGGCTCGGCTACGCCGTCGAGGGGTACAGCCGCGAGTGGCAGAAGCGCAGTGGTGCAGGCGAATGAGCTGCCTCTGAACGCAGCGGCCCGGACGAAACCGGTGGAAGCGGGCGGCTCGCCCAGGTACTAGGACCAAAGCCCGATGGCGCCCGGCGGTGCGCAGGCCGCACCGTTGCAGTAGAGCACCCGCACACCGACCCCCGAACCCGGGAACGGTGTCCCCCAGAGGAGATCCCGATGAGACGACTCACCGTTGCAGCGGTGGCTGTTGCCGCCCTCGTTCCCGCCGCCCTGGGCCTGATCGGCAACCGCTCGTTCGCCCAGAGCATCCCCACCCATGTCCCGCCGTCCGCCCAGGTCGTGCCCGAGCCGGGGGAGGACAACCCGCACACGGCCCCGGTGCGCACCCCCCACGCCACACG
>JABFXB010000334.1 GCA_013361975.1 Dermatophilaceae bacterium | reverse complement strand
GCTGGTCGGGCACGAAGGACGTGCCACCGTGCCGCTTCCTGGTCGTCGAGGGCTGCGGTGCCAGCGTCGGGCCGGCCCGGCCGTATGCCGCCGTGACCGTCTTCGTGGACGCCGACCCCCCGCTGCGCCGCAGCCGCGGCCTCGCGCGCGACGGAGAGGCCTACCGGCCGCACTGGGAGAGGTGGGCCGACCAGGAGTCGGCTCTCTTCGCGGCCGACTCCACGAGGGACCGCGCAGACCTCGTCCTCGACACATCTAGTCTCTGAAGGTGCTTCGACGAGATCCCGCCATCCGGCCCCTCCCACCCGTGTGGGTCATGGCGGTCGCTCTCGTGGCCGTGGCAGCGAACCTCCGCGTCGCCATCACCAGCGTCCCGCCCCTGCTCGACGCGATCTCGGGCGACCTCGGCCTCAGCCACGCGGCGGCCGGGGCGCTGACGACGCTACCGGTGCTCTGCATGGGCCTCTTCGCACCGGTGGCCAGCCGGATCGCGCACCGCGTGGGTGCCGCCGGTGCGGTGCTGGCCGCCGCGGTCAGCATCGTCGTCGGGACGGCGAGCCGTCTCAGCGGCGGGAACGTCGTCGTCCTCTACGTCGGCACGTTCCTCTGCGGGGTCGGCATCGCCGTCGCCGGAACGCTGCTGCCGCGACTGGTCAAGACCTACTTCCCGCCCGAGCGGACCGGCCTCGTCACGGGCCTCTACATGCTCGCCATGATGGGCGGTGCGGCGGTCAGCTCCGCGATCGCGGTCCCGCTCGCCGACCGCCTCGGCAGCTGGCAGGCCTCGCTCGGGTCGTGGACCGTCGTGGCCGTGGTCGGGGTGCTCGCGTGGGCACCGTTCACCGTCCGCGCCAACCCGCACCACACGCCCGACGAGGAGGGGCCCGGCCGGCTCCCGTGGCGCCACCGCACGGCGTGGCTGGTCGCCGGCTACCTGGCGCTGCAGTCGTGGTGCTTCTACTCCGCCGTCACGTGGCTCGCACCCACGTACGTCGAGCAGGGCTGGTCGCGCGGGTCGGCCGGCTACCTCGCCGCCGCCTTCAGCGGTGCCCAGATCGTCTCGGGACTGCTCGGCCCCGTGCTGAGCGACGAGGCCGCCGACATGCGGCGTCTCCTCCTGCCGGCCGCCGCCCTCGGTGTCGTCGGCTGCCTGGGCATCCTGCTCGCGCCGCTCGCGGCACCCTGGGTGTGGGCCGTCATCGCCGGTCTCGGGCAGGGCGCCGCCTTCTCGCTCGCCCTCGTCCTGCTCGTGCGCTACGCCCACACACCCGAGGCGAGCGGGCGCCTGACGGGGATGGCCTTCCTCATCTCCTACGGGATCGCCTCCGTCGGCCCCCTCGCGATGGGCCTGCTGCGCGACGTCAGCGGCAGCCTCTCGCTCGTCTGGCTGGTCCTGGCCGTCTTCGGGGGCGTGCAGGCGCTCGTCGTGCTGCGGATGCGCCCCGACCTCCCCCGGGTCGGCTGAGCCCCGGTCAGCGGGCACCTCCGAGCACCCGTCGGCGACGGTCCGGCGGTGCCTCGGGACACCACTTATGGGGCTGGTGTTGCGGTTGGGGCGGCCCAATTAGGGCGAAATCGCGTACAAGGCGACATTTGCAATGCAGACTGCTCGGCGGACGTGCTGACTGCAAGGAGAACTGACGAATGATGCCACCGAAGACACGGAACATCGAGCACCCAGGCCACCGCCCGCGTGTCGGAGGGCGCGGGGTCGCCACCCTGGTCTCGCTGGCTCTCCTCGGCGGCATCCCGGGGCTGGTCGGCGCACCGTCCGCGGCCGCAGCCCCGACCAGCTCACCCGCCGCCCTGTCGCCGGCCGCCGTCACGGCCACGCCGCCCGCGGCCCCTGCGCTCTCCGTCGTGGCTGGTCCGGTGCGCGGCGGCACCGCCGTCGAGCTCTCGGGCACCGGGGTCGGCGCCGCGACGAAGGTCCTGTTCGGCACCTCCGTCGTCACCGCCGTCACCAAGGTGTCGGACACGCGGGTCCGGGTCGTCACCCCGGCCCACGCGGCCGGGGTCGTCAGCGTGCAGGTCACCTCGCCCGCCGGCACGTCACCGGTCTCGACGCGCTCGAGCTTCGCCTTCGACGCGGTCCCCACGGTGACGGCGCTCTCCGCCCGCGGCGCCTCCACTCCCGGTGGCACGGCCCTCACCCTGACCGGCACCGGCCTCACCCGCGCGAGCGCCGTCCTCTTCGGCACCACCCCCGGGTCCGCACTCACCCGGCTGAGCGCGACCCAGGTGCGCGTCACCGTGCCGGCTCACGCCGCAGGCGCCGTCGACGTACGCGTCGTGACCCCGGGCGGCACGTCGCCCGTGACGCCGGTCGCTCGGTTCACCTACACCGCCCCGCCCGTCGCCCTCCCGCCCACGGTGACCGCGCTCTCGACGCCCGGGGGCCCGATCCGTGGCGGCACCGTGCTGACCGTGACCGGGGCGCGCTTCTCGGGCGCCACCAGGGTGACCTTCGGCGGCACCGCCGGGACGCAGCTCTCGGTCCTGTCGAGCACGCAGCTGCGCGTCACCACGCCGGCGCGTCCGGCCGGCGCCGTGTACGTCCGCGTCACGACCGCCGCCGGCACCTCCGGGAGCAGCCCGACCTTCACCTACGACGCCGTGCCCACACTCGCGCGGGTGTCGCCGGCCTCGGGCGGCACCGGCGGCGGGTCCACGGTGACCCTGACCGGGACCGGCCTGGCCCGCGCCACCGCCGTCCGGTTCGGCACGACGCCGGCCGCGTCGCTCACCCGGGTCTCGGCGACGACGCTGCGCGTCACCACCCCGGTCCACGCCGTCGGCGCCACCGACGTCCGCGTCACCACCCCGGGCGGCACCACAGCGATCACCGCCGCGACGCGCTACACCTTCTACCTGCCGCCGGCCGTCTCGACCCTGTCGGTTCCGTCGGGCCCGGTCCGTGGCGGCACGGTCGTCACCCTGACCGGAGCCCGGTTCACCGGCTCGACGCGCGTCACGTTCGGCGACACGGTGGCCGCGTTCACGGTCCTCTCGCCGACCTCCATCCGCGCCACGGCCCCTGCGCACGCGGCGGGCGTCGTGAGCGTACGTGTGTCGAGCGCGAACGGGACGTCCGCGTCGACCGCGGCGACCGCGTACGAGTACGAGGCCGTCCCCACGGTCACCTCCCTGACGCCGGTGACCGGTCCCCCGGCCGGCGGCACGGTGGTCACGCTGACCGGCACCGGCTTCGGCCGGGCCACCGCCGTCACCTTCGGCACCACCACGACGACGAAGGTCGTGCGCGTCTCCGCGACGACGCTGCGGGTCACCACCCCGCCGCACGCCTCCGGTCCGGTCGACGTCCGCGTCACGTCCCCGGGTGGCACGTCCGCCGCGGGCGCAGGGGCCCGGTACGCATACGGCTCGCCGCCGGTGCTCAGCGGGCTCTCCGTGTCGGCCGGTCCGCTGGGGGGCGGCACGGTCGTGACCCTGACGGGGGCACACCTCGCGGAGGTGCGTGAGGTCCGGTTCGGCACCACGCTCGCAACTGGTCTCGTCCGCGTCTCCGACACGAGCCTGCGCGTGACGTCACCGGCGCACGTCGAGGGCGTCGTCGCGGTGCGTGCCACGAACGCCAACGGCACGAGCCCCGAGACCGTCCGCACGACCTTCGAGTACGTCGGGCTTCCCGCCGTGAACGCGCTCTCCCTGCCCGCCGGTCCGCTGACGGGAGGCGGCGTCATGACCATCACCGGCACGCGCCTGTCGCTCGCGTCCGCGGTCGACTTCGGTGGCCGGCCGGCCACCGGGCTCGTCCGGGTCTCGGCCACGACGATCCGCGTCACGGTCCCGAGCCACGTCGCCGGCACGGTCGACGTCCGGGTCACCACACCCGGTGGCGTCTCCGCGGTCGGCCCCAACGGCAAGTTCGCCTACCAGCCGGTCCCGACCGTCAGCGCCGTGTCCCCCTCGCTGGCACCGACCAGGGGCGGCACCGTCGTCACCCTGACCGGCAGCGGCTACGACCGCGTGGCCCGCGTGACCTTCGGCGGCGTCCCGGCCACGACCGTCACCCGCCTCTCCGCGACCCAGCTGCGGGTCACGATCCCGGCGCACGCGGAGGCCGACGTCGACGTACGGGTCACGACCCCCGGCGGCACCTCGCCGGTCGTCGCGGCCGGGCGCTTCGCCTACCAGGACGTCCCGGTCATCACGTCCGTCTCCCCCGCCTCCGGCCTGCTCGACGGCGGGAACGTCGTGACCCTGCGCGGCACGTCCTTCACCGTGGTCACGGGCGTCTGGATCAACGGCGCCCCGGCGAAGAGCGTGACGCGCGTCTCCGCGACGCAGCTCGACGTCGTCGTGCCGGCGCGGATCGCGACGGGCTCCGTCCCGGTGAAGGTGACGACCCGCGCGGGCAGCGTCACCAAGGCCAACGCGTACACGTACATCGCCGGCTCCACGCTGGAGCCCGGGCAGGTGCTCCTCGGCGGCTCCGCTCTCGTGTCCCCCAACGGCCTCTACAAGGCGGGCATGCAGACCGACGGCAACCTCGTCATCGTCTCCGGGGGCGTGGCGCGCTGGAACAGCGGCACGAGCGGCGTCGGCAACCGTCTCTTCGTGCGCTCCGACGGCCAGCTCGCCGTCATGCGGGCCGACGGGAGCCTCGCCTGGACGGCCGGCACGAACGGCTGGACCGGTGCCGTCGTCACCATGACGAACGACGGGCTGCTGCAGCTGCGCCAGGGCAGCACGCCCGTGTGGGACCACCGCGGGGTCCGGTACGACCGCCTGCTGCCGAACCAGGTGCTGCGCTCGGGTGAGTCCATCACCGCCGCGAGCAAGGCGTGGTCGATGACCATGCGAACGGACGGCAACCTCGTGCTCACCTCGGCGGCGGGCGCGCGCAAGTGGGCCTCGTTCACGGCCGGCTCCGGCAGCTACGCCGCGATGCAGACGGACGGCAACTTCGTCGTGCGGAACAAGCAGGGCGTCGTCCAGTGGTCGACCAAGACCTCTGGCTCCGGCTCGGTCATGCGGGTCCTCGGCACCGGCAATGCGGCCGTCTACCGCTCCACCACGGTGACGTGGGCCGTCACAGGCGGACCGGCGCCCCAGGACTGGTCGTGCTACTCACGGGCGACCCAGAACTGCATCAGCCGCTTCGGCTACTACGGCCAGCGGGCCTGGAACTACCCCGTCGACGCCTGGGGCAACAACTGCACGAACTTCTCGGCGTACCGGCTCTCGCTCGACGGGATCAGGAACCCGGGCAACCTCGGCAACGCCGAGAGCTGGGACACCAACGCGCGGGCCAAGGGGTTCGCGGTCGACCAGTCGCCGCGCGTCGGTGACATCGCCCAGTGGAACTCCAACCACGTCGCGTACGTGGACTGGGTGAGCTCCGACGGCAACCAGATCGCTATCTCGGAGAGCGGCTACGGGGGCACGGTGCTCGGCCGGACCTACACGTCGATGAGCGGTCGCCGCATCATCGGCCGGACGAGCTCGTCCTGGCCGTCGAACTTCATCCACTTCCGCTGACGACCCAGGGCCCGGGACCGCGCACGACGACGGTCCGGGCCTTGTCGCTCCCCCTCCGGGGTCGGAACCTGCCCCGGTGGCCACCTCGAGCTACGACGCCATCGGCGGCCTGCCGGCCCTGACCTCGCGCGGCGAACGGCCAGCCACGGCTGGGCGAGCAGGTGCTGCGCCGGTGGGGTTCAGCGGACCCGCAGAGCGTCGCGGATCTCCTGGAGCACGATGATCTCCTCGGAGGGCGCCACCGGCTCCGGCTCGATGCCGCGCTTGCGGCGCTCAGCGAGCAGGTTCATCGGTACGACCACGATGAAGTACACGGCAGCAGCCACGATCACGAAGCTGACCAGCGCAGTCAGGAACGCGCCGAGCTTGACGCCGGCCGGCTTCCAGTTCGAGAAGTCCGGAGTGCCGCCGAGCTTGCCGATGACGTCCATCATCACGGCCACGAACGAGTCGACGACCTTGGCGAAGGCGCCGCCGATGATGACCGCGACCGCGAGGTCGACGATGTTGCCCCGCATGAGAAAATCCTTGAAACCCTTGATCATTCACTTCTTCCTCTACTCGGTGCCCTCACGGGGCGCGGCGCACTCTGCGCCTGTTTCTGAGTGGCCTCGGAGCCTTGGGTTCGGCTGCCGAGCCGATCTGAGCCGCCGGCGCCACGAGGGTACGCACGTCGGTCGGGGTCGCTGTCACCTCCTGGGCGCACAGCGGACAGACGCGTGCGGACGCGTACGGACGCGGGGGTCAGGTCGCGAGGGCTACACCGCTCGCCGACGGATCGTTCCGTACGCGAACTCCGTCAAGTAGTCGTTCAGCGCGAGCGACGCGCGCTCTGCGGCCTCCGGGTCGCGATCGAGGATGGCTTTGAGGATCGCCACATGCAGCTGGGATCCGGTGCGCATGTCGCCCGCCTCGTCGACGACGTGCGCCAGCCAGAAGCGGCGGGACAACCCCTGGAGGGGAGCCATCGTGTCGGCGAAGTACTCGTTGTCGGTGGCGCGCACGATCAGGTCGTGCGTGTCCCTCACGGTGCCCATGTAGGAGGCCAGGTCCAGCTGGCCGGCTTCGAGGACATCGACCATGGCTCGCATCTCCTCGCGCTCCTGCGTCCGCGCACGCTGGCAGGCCACCCGCACGGCCAGGGCCTCGAGCACCCGTCGCAGCTCGAGCCGCTTGAGCTGTGCCTCCACGGAGATGCTCGGGATCAGGACGCCACGGTTCGGATGGACCTCCACCATGCGGGCGCGCGCCAGCCGCTGCACCGCCTCCCGGACCGGGGTGCGACCCAGATGGGTCAGCTGCATGAGCTGGGCCTCCGAGACGAGCACGCCGGGCTCGAGCTCCTGCATCACGATCATCCGCTCGATCGCCTCGTAGGCCGCGCCTGACTTCGCTCGCTCGCTCATAAGGCACATGATACTTGCCGGGATACTCTTGATCTCGTGCCGATATACTGGTTGCATATGGGCACCTTCCAGTGATCGAGGTTCCTCATGGACACGCCTTCGCGGATGGAGCGCCGCTCCATCGACTACATCCCTGCGAACGAACGGCACGGTCGGGCTCGCAGCCTCGGCTTCGTGTGGTTCGCCGCGAACACCTCCATCACGGCCGTCGTCACCGGCGCCCTGTTCGTGGTGCTCGGCAACTCCGCCCTCTGGTCCGTGCCGGCGATCATCATCGGCAACGCGATCGGAGGATTCTTCACGTCCCTGCACTCCGCTCAGGGGCCCCGGCTCGGCGTTCCCCAGATGATCCAGAGCCGCGCACAGTTCGGCTTCTACGGTGCGATCCTCCCTCTGGTGCTCGCCCTGCTGATCTACCTCGGCTTCTACGCCACCGGCCTGGTCCTGGGCGG
>JABFXB010000536.1 GCA_013361975.1 Dermatophilaceae bacterium | reverse complement strand
ACGTGGACGTGATGTTCGAGTGACCGCGCCTCAGCGGATGGGCTGCCCGGCCCCGACGCCGACGATGCGCATCGCGACGACGACGTCGTCGACGACGTCGACCGTGAGCCGCTGACCGGTGCGCAGCAGCCGCAGCCCGCTCGCCTCGAAGGCCGGGGCCTCGAACGCGAGCTCCACGCCGTCGTCGCGCAGAACGCTGCCGGAGTGCGTGTCGGGGTCGAAGCGGTGGACGGTGGCCTGCATGCTCCTGATCCAACCAGACGCCCGGTCCACCAGGACGGCCCGCGTCGCGGGTCCGAGCCCGAGACGACGCGCACGCGCCAGGCTGCGCGCGTCGTCCACGTCGGTGCGCAGGCGCGGGAGCGGCAGGTCGAGCCGCACGGCACCGTCGGCGGCGTGGCGCGACGCGCTGTCGGCGCCGAACCGGGGGGTGAAGTCGCGGCCGCAGCGCAGCACCGTGCCGGTGCCGTCGCCGTCGGGGACGAAGGACTCCGCCACGGCGGCGGCGCGCTCGAGGGCGGTGCGCAGCGACACCGCGTCGAGGGCCGGGAGGTCGCCGAGCAGGACGGCCACCGGGGCTCCCCGCCCGGCCTGCCGCATACCCGAGGCGACGGCGTCATTCAGTCCGGTGCCCGGGTCGCCGACGACGGTGACCCCCTTCGCGGCCCACGTGGGGGCAAGCACCTCGTCACCGGTCACGAGCACGACCTGCCGGGCGCCCACGGCCTCGACGGTGGCGGCCAGGGTGTCGTGCGCGATGGCGCCACTCAGGGCGGCCCGGTCGGAGCCGACCGCCCGGGCCAGCCGGGACTTGCCGTGGCGGGTGTCCTTGACGGGGACGACGACGACCCAGTCGCCTGACGGCACGAGGGGCGGGGCGGACTCGGGGTGCGCGTTCGGGGAGGTCGACATGCTGGCGATATCGTCCCACTCGCCGTCGCGCTGCTCGACACCACGCCGCGAGGTGGACAAGATGAAGCCCTGCCACGTCGACCGGCGTGCGCACGACGAGGAGGACGTGACATCGTGACTGCCGGCCCACGCAAGACGCGGCTGCCCTGGGCCTACCGGCTCGCGGCGCTCCTGCTCCGGCCGCTGCTCATGGGCCTGACGAAGCGCGACTGGCGCGGCCTCGAGAACCTCCCGGCCGAGGGCGGCTTCGTCGTCTCGCCCAACCACATCTCGTACGCCGACCCGCTCGTCTTCGCGCACTTCATGTTCGACAGCGGGCGCGAGGCGTACTTCCTCGGCAAGGACAGCCTCTTCGCCATTCCCGTCGTGGGCTGGCTGCTGAAGAAGAGTGGCCAGATCCCCGTCTACCGCAACTCGGTCGCCGCGGCCGGCGCCTACCGCTCCGCCGTCGAGGGCGTGCGTGCGGGCAAGCCGCTCGGCATCTTCCCCGAGGGCACCATCACCCGCGACCCCGACCTGTGGCCGATGCGGGGCAAGACCGGCGCGGCCCGGGTGGCCCTCGAGACGCGCTGCCCGCTGATCCCCGTGGCGCAGTGGGGCGCCCAGGAGATCCTCTCGCCCTACGGCCACCGTCCCTCGCTCTTCCCGCGCAAGACGATGCACATGTATGCCGGCCCGCCCGTCGACCTGTCGGACCTCTACGACCGGCCCATCGACGCGTTGGTGCTGCGCGAGGCGACTGACCGGCTCATGGACCGCATCACCGGGCTGCTCGAGGAGATCCGGGGCGAGAAGCGGCCGCAGGAGCGCTTCGACCCCCGCAAGCACGGGGTCGCCGAGATCGGCGACCCGATGAGGCACCACGAGATCGGCCGGCACCGGAAGCAGCGGCGTCACGACGACGGGGCGGCACAGTGACACGCGTCGCCGTCATGGGCAGCGGCAACTGGGGCACCGCGTTCGGGGCGATCCTCGCGGATGCCGGCTGCGACGTGACGATGTGGGCCCGACGCGCCGAGGTGGCCGACGCGATCAACGGCGGCCGCAACGAGGCCTACCTCCCCGAGCTCGCGCTGCCGCAGACCGTGCGGGCCACGACAGAGCCGGGTGGGGCCCTGGCCGGTGCCGACGTCGTCGTGCTGGCCGTGCCCTCGCAGACCCTGCGCGCCAACCTCTCGGACTGGGGCACGTCCATCCCGCCGGACGCCCCGGTGGTCTCGCTCATGAAGGGCGTCGAGCTGGGCACGACCATGCGGATGAGCGAGGTGATCGCCGAGGCGGCCGATGTCGAGACGCACCGGGTGGTGGTCGTGTCCGGCCCCAACCTCGCGCCCGAGATCGCCCGCCGCCAGCCCGCCGCCGGCGTCGTCGCCTGCACCGACATGGAGACCGCCGAGCGTGTGGCGAGCGCCTGCGCCACGCCCTACTTCCGTCCCTACACCGACACCGACGTCATCGGCGCGGAGGTGTGCGGCGCCACGAAGAACGTCGTCGCGCTCGCGTCGGGGATGGCCGAGGGGATGGGCTTCGGCGACAACACCAAGGCGACGATCATCACGCGCGGGCTCGCCGAGACGACCCGCCTCGGGCTCGCCCTCGGTGCCCATCCGCAGACCTTCATGGGGCTCGCCGGCGTCGGCGACCTCATCGCCACGTGCATGTCGCCGCTGTCGCGCAACCACTCCTTCGGCGTGCGGCTCGGGCGCGGCATGACGGTCGACGAGGCGACGGCCGAGCTGCGCACGACGACCGAGGGCGTGAAGTCCTGCCAGTCGATCCTGACTCTCGCCGAGCAGCACGACGTCGTCATGCCGATCTGCGAGCAGGTGGTCGCGGTGATCCGCGACGGCCACTCGGCGAGCGAGGTCGGGCCCCGCCTCATGTCGCGCGATCTCAAGGCCGAGAAGCACTGACACCGAGGGCGGCCCGCGCGACACAGCAACCCGGCGCGGCCACGCCGTCGTGAGCACGACTCGACCCGAGGCCTCGCACTTCGTGTGTCGAGGTGGACGATCCTCCGGCGCACCGGGCCCCGCTGCGCGACGGCATACGCCCCGGGGAGACCCTCAGACGGTGCGCAGTGCCTGGTCGAGGTCGGCCCACAGGTCGTCGACGTGCTCGATGCCGACGGAGAGACGGAGCAGGCTGGCCGGCACCTGCTCGGACTCCGAGGGGTGGCGCCGGCGTCGCTCGACCTGCGACTCGACACCGCCGAGGCTCGTCGAGTGCAGCCACAGCCGCGTCGCGCTGCACACCCGCTCGGCGGCCTCGGCGTCACCGGCGACATCGATCGAGAGGATGGCGCCGGCGCCGGGGTAGCGCACCCGCTCGACGCCCGGGTGGTCGGCCAGGCGCCGGGCGAGCTCGGCCGCGCTGGCGCTCGCCCGCTCGAAGCGCACCGACAGGGTGCGCAGGCCGCGCAGCGCGAGGAAGACCTCGAGGGGGCCCGCGATCGCGCCGTGCAGCGTGCGGTGGCGGAACAGTCGCTCGCCGATCGCGCGGCCCCGTTCGGTGTCGGCCACGACGGTCGCGCCGAGCACGACATCGCTGTGGCCCGAGAGGTACTTCGTCACCGAGTGCACGACGACGTCGGCGCCCAGCGACAGCGGCCGGCACAGCAGGGGAGTCGACAGCGTGTTGTCGACGACGCTGGTGACGCCGAGCTCACGGGCCCTGCCGAGCACGACGTCGAGCTCGGTGACGTCCATGAGCGGGTTGGTCGGCGACTCGATCCACACGAGGTCCGCCGACTCGAGGGCGGCGAGGAAGCCGTCGGTGTCGGTGGCGTGGACGCGCACGACGGTGCCACCGGCCTTCTCGTGCGCGACGAGCAGGTCGCCGGTGCCGTTGTAGGTGGTGTCGGGCGCCACGACGGTGCCGCCGGCGGGCAGCAGCGACAGGGCGGCCGAGATGGCGCCCATGCCGGAGGCGTGCACGAGCGCACGTCCGCCCTCGAGGCCGCCGAGAGCCTCCTCGAAGGCATTCCACGTCGGGTTCCCCGAGCGGGCGTAGTTGACGTCACCGTCAGCGGCATACGTCGACGTCAGCTCCACCGGCACGTTCGCCGACGAGCCGGGGGAGCGCTCGGGTCGCCCCGCCGCCACCACGAACGTGTCGACGTGCAGGTGCTGGGGATCCGCTTCGCTGGCCACCCGTTCAGCGTACGAGGGGCCTTCGGCAGTCGGGATAGAGTCTCGACTGATGACCACGGACCAGCCCCAGCCCGAGCAGCAGAGCCGCCCCCGCGTCGCCATCGTCTTCGGAGGTCGCTCGTCGGAGCACGCCGTCTCCTGTGCGACCGCAGCCGGCGTGCTGCGCGCCATCGACCGCAGCAGGTACGACGTCGTGCCGATCGGCATCTCGCGTGACGGCCAGTGGGTGCTGGCGGCCGACGACCCGAGCCGCTTCGAGCTCACCGCCGGCCGCACGCCCGAGGTCGAGGCGAGCCCCGCCCACGTCGTGCTGCCCCTGTCGACGCGCGAGACCTCGCTGACGGTGCTCGAGTCGGGCCAGCCGCCGCGTGAGCTCGGGCAGGTCGACGTCGTCTTCCCGCTTCTGCACGGCCCGTTCGGCGAGGACGGCACGCTCCAGGGCTTCCTCGACCTCTCCGACGTCCGCTACGTCGGCTCGGGCGTCTTCGCCTCCGCCGCCGGCATGGACAAGCACTACATGAAGGTGGTCTTCGCCGGCCACGGCCTGCCCGTCGGGCCGTATGCCGTCATCACCGACCGCGCCTGGCGCTCCGACAAGGCGGCCGCGATGGACGCGTGCGCCGGGCTGGCCTACCCGCTCTTCGTGAAGCCCGCCCGCGCCGGGTCGTCGATGGGCATCACCCGCGTCGACGACCCCGCCGACCTCGAGGCTGCCATCGAGGTGGCCCGCGAGCACGACCCCAAGGTGATCGTCGAAGCGGGCATTCAGGGCCGCGAGATCGAGTGCGCTGTCCTCGAGGGCCACGGCACGTCCGGGCCGCGCACCTCGGAGGTCGGCGAGATCCAGGTCCACGACAACCACGCCTTCTACGACTTCGAGGCCAAGTACCTCGCCGAGGCCGACGTCGACCTCAGCTGCCCGGCCGACGTGCCGGAGGAGATCTCCAAGGAGGTCCAGCGCCTGGCGGCGGAGGCCTTCGAGGCGCTCGGCTGCGAGGGCCTGGCCCGCGTGGACTGCTTCTACACCGACGACGGCCGGGTGGTCGTCAACGAGATCAACACCATGCCCGGCTTCACGCCGACCTCGATGTACCCACGCATGTGGGCGGCGTCCGGCCTCGACTACCCGGACCTCATCGACGAGCTGCTCTCGCTCGCGCTCGAGCGGCGCACCGGCCTGCGCTGACCGGCGTCGGGAACTGGGCACTCGACTGGGTGGGGCCGGCGGGTCGGCGTCGAGTGCCCTCGTTACGACGGTAAATGTGCACTCGACCGGGTGGGGTGCCGGCAGGTCTGCGTCGAGTGCCCACTTTCCGACGGCACACGCCCTCAACTGCAGTGCCGACCCGTCTCGGGCAGTGACTTCGCGACGGACGTGAAGGCGGGGAGCAGGAGCGGCACCGCGCCGTAGGTTCCGGGGGCGAGGACCTCGATGGCGGGGTCACGTCCGTAGGTCGTGGCGGCGGAGCCGTCGCTGAGGGGACGCACCACCCAGTCGATGCCGTCGACGGTCACGCAGTCGTCGGTGGTGGGGGAGAGCGGGTCGAGCCCGCAGCGGGCGATGATCGCCGGGTCGCCCCAGGCGGCGACCGAGTGGTCGTCGGGCTGGGTCGCGACCCGGGCCCGGCCGCTGACGTCGGCGGGCCACTTCGCCGAGGCGCACACCGGTGCGGACGCCTGCGCGGCCAAGGCCACCTCGGGCGCGCGGTTGCAGGCGGACAGCGCGGACAGCACGACGGCGGCGCCGAGCAGCGCCGCCGTCGTGGACAGACGTCTGGTCAGAGGACGGGCCTCAGACGTGCACGACCGTGCAGGTGAGCGTGCGCGTGATGCCGGGGACGTCCTGGAGCTTGGCGATGACGAGCCGGCCGAGGTCGTCGACGTTGGACGCCTCGACGCGGGCGATCACGTCGTAGGGGCCGGTGACGTCCTCGGCGAGGGTCACGCCCGAGATGCCGGCGATCTGCTCCGCCACGCTCGCGGCCTTGCCGACCTCGGTCTGAATCAGGATGTACGCCTGGACCACGTGTCACCTCACTGTGTGTCGATCGATGGACGGCCGGGACGGCGTGACGCCGGCTCGGCCGAGCTGAACGGCAGGCCTCAGTGTGACTGCGACCGTGCCCTGACGCTACCTTGCCATGGGGCCTCGCGTCCCATGGAAACCGGGCCCTCAGACGGCCGTTCACCGAAAGGTTGTGTGATCCGTGCCGAACGGGCAGCGGTCAGAGCGCGGGCCGATGATGACGGGCGGTACGCCGCTGCGCTCGCTCGACGAGGACGAGCTGCTGGGGAGGATCCTGCCGACGTTCGCGCCGACCGACGAGCTGCTCGTGGCGCCCGGTGACGACGCGGCGGTGCTGCGCACCTCGGAGCGCACCATCGCCACCACCGACACGGTCGTGCTGGGCCGCGACTGGCTCGACGCCTGGTCGTCCGGTGCCGACGTCGGCCACAAGGTCATCGCCCAGAACCTCGCCGACATCGCCGCGATGGGCGGTCACCCGACCGGCGTCCTCGTGACCCTGGTCGCCGACCCCGAGCTGTCGCTCGAGTGGGTGCTCGACCACGTGTCCGGGATCGCGGCGGCCTGCGCCGAGGCCGGTGTCGCCGTGCTCGGGGGCGACCTGTCATCGGCCCCCGCCGGGGTCGTCATGGTCTCGGTGACGGCCCTCGGCCGGCTCGACGGCGAGCCGGTGCTGCGGTCGGGGGCGCGTGACGGCGACGTGCTCGCGGTCTGCGGCTCGCTCGGCCTGGCGGACGCGGGCCTGCGCCTGCTCCGGGCCGAAGCCGTCGAACAGCTGCCCGAGGCGGTCGCCCACCAACGGCGCCCCGAGCCGCCCCTCGAGGCGGGTCCGCTGGCGGCTGCCGCAGGCGCCACCTCGATGCTCGACCTCAGCGACGGCCTGCTGCGCGACGGAGGGCGGGTGGCTCGTGCCAGCGGCGTCGTCATCGACGTCTCGGGGGCGGCGCTCGCCTCTGACGTCGCAGCGCTCACCGACGCGCTCGGTGCCGAGGTCGCGCTCGACTGCGTGCTCGCCGGCGGCGAGGAGCACTCGCTCCTCGCCACGTTCCCGGCCGGCGTGCTGCCAGACGGGTGGCGCCGCATCGGGGTCGTCCGGGCGCCGGGCCGGGACGAGCACCCGTCGATCCTCGTCGACGGCCGCGCCGTCAGGCACACCGGCTGGGACCACTTCCGCGACGCCTGACGGCGCGTCAACCCCCGTCGAGGTATGCCGTCGCGCCGGGTCGCGACGAGCCACCTCGACCCGCGTGGTGCCGGGGCACGAAAAAGGCCGGTCCCCGAGGGGACCGGCCATCACC
>JABFXB010000277.1 GCA_013361975.1 Dermatophilaceae bacterium | reverse complement strand
CTTCGTGCGGGGCCTCGATCCCTTGCGGCTCGGGCGGACGCGGACGTCGCCCTCGTCGAGGTCCCGCCAGCTCATCGAGGAAGCACCGTGGAGGCGGAGCCGTCGAGCATGCCGCGCCACAAACCGACGAAGTCGGGCAGCGTCTTGCGGGTCGTGCCGATGTCCTCGACCCGTATGCCGGGCACGCGCAGGCCGATGATCGCACCGGCCGTCGCCATGCGGTGGTCGTGGTAGCTGCGGAACCGGCCGCCGTGCAGGGCCGAGGGCGCGATGCGCAGCCCGTCCTCGGTCTCGGTCACGTGCGAGCCGAGGCCGCCGAGCTCGGCGGTGAGGGCGGCGAGGCGGTCGGTCTCGTGCCCGCGGATGTGTGCGACGCCGCGGATCCACGTCGGGGTCGACGCCAGGGCAGCCAGGGCGGCGACGGTCGGGGTCAGCTCGGCCGCGTCGTGCAGGTCGATGTCGATGCCGACGAGCTCGCCACTGCCCACCACCGTGAGCCCGGCGCGGTCGAGCCGCACGTCGGCACCCATCGTGTCGAGGATCTCGCGCAGCAGGTCGCCGGCCTGCGTGGTGTGCTGCGGCCAGCCGGGAACCCTCACGGTGCCGCCCGCGACGAGGGCCGCCGCCACGAAGGGCCCGGCGTTGGAGAGGTCGGGCTCGACCGACACGTCGAGCGCATTGATCTCGGAGGGCTCGACCCGCCACGTGTTCGGCTCGCTGTCGTCGACGATGGCACCGGCGTCACGCAGCGTCTCGACGGTCATGAGGATGTGCGGCTCGCTCGGCACCGGATTGCCCTCGTGGTGCACGGTGACGCCCTCGTCGTAGCGGGCGCCGGCGAGCAGCAGGGCGGAGATGAACTGCGACGACGCCGACGCGTCCATGGTGACGGAGCCGCCGCGCAGGTGTCCCCGCCCGTGCACTGTGACGGGCAGGCAGCCGCCCTCGTCGTCGACGCCGGCACCGAGGGCGCGCAGGGCGTCGATGACGGGGCCCATCGGCCGCACCCGGGCCTGTGGGTCGCCGTCGAGCCGCACCGGGCCGTCGGCGAGGGCCGCGACCGCGGGCAGGAAGCGCATCACCGTGCCGGCGAGCCCGCAGTCGACCGTGACGTCGCCCGTGAGGGTCTCGGGCGGCGTGACCAGCCAGTCGGGCACAGCGCCCGACGCGCTTGCCGCCGACTCGCCCTCGGGCGCGACGTCGTCGATGCGGACCCCCAGCGAGCGCAGCGCGTCGGCCATGAGCAGCGTGTCGCGTGAGCGCAGGGGAGCGCGCAGCCGGGAGCGGTCGCCGGCCAGGGCGGCCAGCACGAGGTAGCGGTTGGTGAGGGACTTGCTGCCCGGCAGCACGACCGTCGCGTCGAGCAGGCCGGGGGCCAGCGGCGCCGCCCAGTCCGGTTCAGCCGTCAGGGTGTCGCCGGGGGTGACACCGGTCGGGGAGGGGAGGTGGGGCGATGGATCAGCGGAACTCAACTCAGCTCACGACGTCCTGTGCTCGATGGGCGAGGAGACGGGCCTCGCGCTTTGCGGTCTGCCTGGCGTGCCGCGCCTCGCGGCGCGTGGTCTTGGTGGCGTGCTGGGCGCGCCAGGCCAGGCCCGGCCTGCCCTCGGTGTCGACGGCGGCGAGGAGCAGGCCCCCGAGCAGTCCGACGTTCTTGAGGAAGAGGCTGCGGCTCTGGGCCTTGCGCGCCGGGTCCGTCTCGTCCCAGAACGCGTGCTCGATGGCCGTCGTGGGCACGACCGACGCTGCGAGCACGGTGGAGGCGAGGCGCGGCATGCGCCCGGTGGCGAGGAGGAGGCCGCCGCCGAGCAGCGCCGCTCCGTTGACCCGCACGAACAGGTCGGGGTCCTTCGCGGCGACCTCGGCCCCCGGCACCTGGTCGGGCACCTTCTGCAGCAGGTGTGCCGCCTGGTCGGTGCGTGCCGCGGGGTGGCGCAGGGCATCGACGCCGGCGGCGACGAAGACGGATGCGAGCAGCGGGCGGGCGAGACGGCGGACGATCATGCGGAACTCCTCCTCCGGTCGACGGCACGAAGTCGCGCCATGACCATCGTGGACCTGTGGACACCTACGGTATCGACATACCCACGGCCTCGGTGGGCGCGCCCACGCCGGCATGGGTCCGCTCGGCCCGCGGGCGTATGCCGTCCCGCCCCGTCGGGCGCCGACGTGCCCAGCCCGCGTCGGCGCAGCGGCATACGCTGTGCCGCATGTGCGGGAGGTATGCCGCGAGCGCGCGGCCCGACGAGCTCATCGAGGCCTTCGACGTCGACGAGGACCACATGGCCGAGCCCAGCCGCAGCGTGCTCAAGAACCCCCAGAACCCGCCTGCGGGCGAGCCCGACTGGAACATGGCGCCCTCGAAGCAGGCGCCCGTCGTGCTGACCCGGCGACCCCGCGGCGGCGACGGCCCCGACGACGATGCCGAGCCCACCCGGCAGCTCCGGCTGCTCACGTGGGGGCTGGTGCCGGCGTGGTCCAAGGACGTCAAGATGGGCCTGCGCATGACCAACGCGCGGGCCGAGTCGGTCCTCGGCAAGGGCGCCTTCGCGAAGGCCGCCCTCTCGCGGCGCTGCATCGTCCCGGCCGACGGCTGGTACGAGTGGCAGGTCTCGCCGACGGCCCTCGACGCCAAGGGCAAGCCGCGCAAGCAGCCGTTCTTCATCCACCGCGCCGACGGCGACCCTGTCGCCTTCGCCGGGCTCTACGAGTTCTGGCGCGACAAGGAGCTTCCCGACGGCGACCCGGGCGCGTGGCTGACGACGTTCACCATCATCACGACCGCCGCCGACCCCGGCATGGACCGCATCCACGACCGGCAGCCGCTGGTGCTCGAGCGCGCGCAGTGGGAGCAGTGGCTCGACCCCGACGAGCGCGACCCCGGCTACGTCCAGGGCGTCCTCGAGTTCGCCGACCCGGGCCGCTTCGAGGCCCACCCGGTGAGCCGGGCCGTCGGGGCCACCGCCAACAACGGACCCACCCTCGTCGAGCCGGTCGCGGCAGCCGAGCTCGAGGGCGTCGTCGACCCCATGACCGGCGAGGTGATCGGGGCGTGAGCGGTCCCACGCGCACGACGGTCCGCGAGGTCGAGACCCCGGGTGGTCCCGCACGGGTGCACGTGCAGCGCCCCACCGGTCCGCGCGGCACGGTCGTGCTCGGTCACGGCGCCGGCGGAGGGCTGGGCGCCATCGACCTCGCCATCGCCCGCGAGGTGCTCCTGGGGGCCGGCTGGGCCGTGGCCCTCGTCGAGCAGCCGTGGCTCGTCGCCGGGCGCAGGGTGGCCGGGCGTCCCCCGACCCTCGATGCCGCGTGGGTGCCCGTCGTCGAGGCCCTGCTCAGTGGCCGGGGAAAGCTGCCCCGGCCCCTCGTCGTGGGCGGGCGCAGCGCCGGCGCGCGGGTCGCATGCCGCACCGCGGGGCCGCTCGAGGCCGACGCCGGGCTCCTGCTCAGCTTCCCGCTGCACCTGCCCGGTCAGCCCGACAAGCTGCGCGCCCACGAGCTGGCTCTGGCGCCCGACCCCTCCTTCGTCGTCCAGGGCACCAACGACACCTTCGGCACGCCCGACGAGCTCCGTGCGCACCTGCCCGCGGGCACGACGCTCTTCGAGGTCCCCGGCGCCCACAGCTACCCCAAGGGCTCGCGAAGCGCGCTGACCCAGGCCTTGACCTCGATAGCGGGAATGCTGCCCGGCTAGACGTCGTTGCAGCAGGCATGGTCACGAGCCGCACCCGCGCATCCGAGGACGCCTCCGCGCTCCCCTGGCACGGCCAGCCCGTGGAGCCCGGCCGGAGCCCCCAGCCCACCGGTCTAGGCTGGACCGCGATGGCAAAGGACAAGAACACCGACCCCAGCGCCGCGCTCCGGCTCGCCGAGCCCGGCGCGCCCGTCGACGACGAGGCCGCCCAGCAGGCGGCCGACGCCAGCGTCGACGTCGCGGCAGAGAACGAGACCGACCGCCGCGCCCGCTTCGAGCGCGAGGCGATGCCCCTGCTCGACCAGCTCTACAGCGCCGCCCTGCGCACGACGCGCAACCCGAGCGACGCGGAGGACCTCGTCCAGGAGACCTTCGCGAAGGCGTACGCCGCCTTCCACCAGTACAAGCCGGGCACGAACCTCAAGGCGTGGATGTACCGCATCCTCACCAACACCTACATCAACAGCTACCGCAAGAAGCAGCGCCAGCCCCTCGAGTCCGACTCGGCCGAGATCGAGGACTACCAGCTGGCGCGCGCCGAGTCGCACACGTCCTCCGGACTGCGCTCGGCCGAGGCGGAGGCGCTCGACCACCTGCCCGACAGCGACGTCAAGCGCGCCCTCCAGTCGATTCCCGAGGAGTTCCGACTCGCCGTCTACTTCGCCGACGTCGAGGGCTACTCCTACAAGGAGATCGCCGAGATCATGGACACGCCCATCGGAACCGTGATGAGCCGCCTGCACCGGGGGAGGCGCCAGCTGCGCGAGCTCCTCTCGGGGTATGCCGCCGACCGCGGTTTCGTGGCAGCCGGCACCGCCGGGGCCACGGGCGACGGCACGGAAGGAAGCCGGTCATGAACGAGCACACGGCGGGCGCGCCCGGGAACGAGACGCGCACCGACTGCTCCGAGGCGCTGCTGCGGGTCTACGAGTACCTCGACGGAGAGCTCGGGCCCGAGGAGTGCGCCAAGATCCAGGCCCACCTCGACGAGTGCGGCCCGTGCCTCAAGGAGTACGACCTCGACACGACGCTCAAGTCGCTGATCAAGCGCTCCTGCGAGTGCGAGCAGGCACCCGAGGCGCTGCGCATGACGATCATGTCGCGCATCTCGATGACGGTGATCCAGGTCGACCGAGGCTGAACCGGCCCCCGCGACGCCGACGCCGGCGACCAGGGCGGCCAGGCAGAGACGACGAAGGCCCGCCCCGATCTCCTCGGGTGCGGGCCTTTGACGTCTGCGGCTCAGGCGTTGGGCTTGCGGCCGTGGTTGGCGGCGTTGCCCTTGCGGGAGCGGCGCTTGCGGGCGCGCTTGCTCATCGTCGGCTCTCCTTGGTGCTGCTGCGGTCTCGTTCCCGTGCGGGCACGAAGCACTGATTCTTCCACAACCGCGTCAGGTGGCCCAATTCAGGGGACGATTTGCCCACCTTGATGCGTCTTCAACGGTAAAATCTTGGTATGGATCCGGTCGACGGCGATCGGATCCCTTACGTGCGCCTGCAGATTCTGGGACGCTGCTAATCGAGGGAAACCTCTGTTGTTCTGTGCTGCCGCAGCAACGCCCCTCCATGGCGCACGCATCCGGAACACAACTTGAATCAAGGAGCCCCCCACCATGTTCGCTGCCTTCCTCGCTCAACTCGCCAGCACGGACTTCACCTCACGAGCCATCACGTACTTCGCCAGCGTCTGGTCGTGGCCGGGCTGATCCAGCTGCATCCTCGTGGACGGCGCCGTGGCGGTTGTGAACCGCCGCGGCGCCGTCGCGCTAGCGTGAGCCAGTGACCCAGACCACGACCGATCGGGAGCGGCGCAAGACGTCGCGCGGCCTCCGGGCGTACCTCACGGCCGTCCTCGCGCTGTCGGTCGGGATGGGAGTGCTTGCCTGGGTGTACGACCCGCCGGACGAGTTGGGTCCCCTGCTGCTCCTGTGCTTCATGGGCGTGATCAGCTTCCAGCTGCGCGAGCCCGCGGTGAGCTCGAAGTTCGGCTTCTCCTTCACCTCGATCATCCTGCTCGCCTCGGCGGTCATCTCCGGCGTGTTCGGCGCGTGGCTCGTCGGGTTCGTGTCCCTGTCGATCGACCGCAACCAGCGTCGGTGGTCGGCGACCTTCTTCAACATGTCGATGACCAGCCTCGTCGGCACGTCGATAGCGGTCGTCTACTGGCTGGCCGGCGGCAAGAGCGCCCCTGTCGGGATCGACGGTTCGGTGGACCTGGCGCTCCAGGTGGGGCTGCCGCTCATCGCCGCCGACGTGGTGGGTTGCCTCGTCAACGCCCTGCTGCTCGCTGGTGTCTTCCACTTCGACCAAGGAGCGCCCGTCGGGGTCGTGGTGCGTTCCGTGCTCGCGAGCTCGGGCCTCGCCTACGTCGGCTACGGCGTCATCGGCTTCCTCTTCGTCGTGCTCTGGTACCCCGTCGACCTCCGCGCCTTCAGCGCCCTGCTCATCATGGCGCCGCTGCTGGCGGCGCGTTGGGCCTTCATCCAGTACGGCGAGGAGGTGCGGTCGCACGAACGCACAGTCGACACCCTCGTCACTGCCCTCGGCACCAAGGAACCGGCGGCAGCCGTGCGCAGCCGGCGCGCCGCCCGGCTGGCGGAGTGGGTGGCCGAGGAACTCGGCCTCGGACCGGGCCAGATCGGGACGGTTCGCTACGCCGCGACCCTCCATGAGATCGGCCACCTCGGCGTTCCCACCCGACTGCTGCGTCGGCCGCCCGAGTCATTGACGCCGGGGGAGCGTCGCGTCATCGAACGGCACTGCGTCATGGGGGCGCGCATGATCGAGGGCATCGACTTCCTCGAGGACGCGCGGTCCGGAATCCGCCACCAGAGCGAGCACTTCGACGGATCGGGGCGGCCGGACGGTCTTGCCGGCCCGGCGATCCCGATGGCGGCCCGCATCGTCGCGGTGACGGCGGCGGTGGAGGCCATCGTCGGCGACCCCGACCAGCCCGGTCACGCCTCGATCAGCGACGTGGCCCGTGCGCTGCGTTCGGACCCGGGGCGCTACGACCCTGACGTCGTCGCCGCCACCGTCGCGGCGCTCGAGAAGCACGTCTGGCCACACCCCCTCACGAGCGGCTCGGTCGCATGAGAGGTGCCGTGCGTCGCGAGCCCGTCGCCCTCGTGCTCGGCCTCCTCGGCCTGCTCGCCTCCGTGATCGGGGTGCTCCGGACCGATGACCTGCCCGACCTGAACGACGGGGCGGGCCTCGCCGTCGTGTGCAGCTTCGCGGTCACCATCGTGGTCGGCGAGTGGTTCCACCTCTCGGCTCCCGGCTTCCGCGGATCGGCGCCCATCGCCATGGCCGCCGCCTTCGGTCTCGCCCTCACCACCGAGATCCCCACTGGCTCGCACGTGACCTACGGCCCCGGTTTCGTCATCGCCGCCACGGCGGTCGCCATGGCCCTGGGCACGGCAGTACGCGTCGTGGCCGGCCGCGACACGAGCATCGTCGAGACGACCGGTCGGTTCGTGTCGATCGTCGTCGTCGCGCTCCTCTACCGCGACATGGCCCTCGGGCAGCAGGCCGGAAATCCGGCTGCCGCCGACCACCTGGCGCCGTGGCAACGAGCCGCGCTGATGCTCCTGACGTGCATGGCGGCCCTCGTGGCCGACACGCTCTTCACCTCGGTGCTTCGGGCCACCTCCGCCCGAGCCAACCTCCGGCGCACCTTCGTGGAGGAGGTCCGCTCGTCGTTCGCGATGTCGATGGCGGTCGCCGTCACAGGCGTGCTCATCGCCCTGGCCGCGCCACCCATGGGCATCGCGGCGCTTCCACTCTTCCTCATCCCGCTGGTGCTCACGCTCTTCGCGTTCCGTCGCTACGTCAGCATCCGGGCCACCTACCTGCAGAGCATCCGGACGCTGTCGCGCCTCACCGACGCTGCAGGCTACACGCCGTCGGGGCACTCCGAGCGCGTCGCGGCCCTCAGCGTACGGGTGGGCCGTGAGCTGGGGCTGTCCGAGCGTGAGCTGCTCGACCTGGAGTACGCCGCCCTGCTGCACGACATCGGTCAGGTCGCCCTCATCGAGCCCATCCCGGGTGGTGCGACGGTGCTCGCCGCCCCGGCGGACCAACGACGCATCGAGGCCGACACGGTGGCCATCGTCCGCGAGACCCAGGTGTTCGAGAGCGTGGCCCGCATCCTCGAGCACCAGACGACCCCGTACCGCCAGGTGCGCGAGCTCGGGGAGGAGATCCCGATGACGAGCCGCATCGTCAAGGTCGTCAACGCGTACGAGGACCTCACGGCCGGTGCCCGCAGCACGCGCGCGAGGGACGCCGCTGTCGAGCGGATCTACCTGGGACTCGGCTACGAGTACGACCCTCGGGTCGTCGATGCACTGCTCACGTCGATCGGCAGCGGCAGCCAGGCCGGCTGAGACTGCCGTCACACCGCGCGTCGCGCACTGGGCCGGCGTCGTTCGACGTGCCAGAATGACGGCTTCGGGCAACCCCCGTCGCGAGAACGAAGCTTGCAGGCCAGACCCCCGGCGCTGTTCCACCAGTGAGGGCGTCTGCCCTCTTCTCTCCCTCGAACGAGGTGTTCCAGCATGAGTGCGTTGCCCACCAGCCAGCTCTTCGACCCGAGCGACCCGGTCTTCCGCGTCCACGAGGGCGGCAAGCTCGGGGTACACGCCACGTCGCAGCTGCGCGACGCAACCGACCTGTCCCTGCTCTACACGCCGGGAGTCGCCCAGGTCTCCCTGGCCATCGCGGCCGACCCGACCCTAGCCGCGGTCTACACGTCGCGGCGCAACAGCGTCGCGGTCGTCAGCGACGGCACGGCCGTGCTCGGCCTCGGTGACGTGGGCCCGCTCGCGGCGATGCCGGTGATGGAGGGCAAGGCCGTCCTCTTCAAGCACTTCGCCGACGTCGACGCGGTGCCGGTGTGCATGCAGACCGGCAGCGTGGACGAGATCGTCGAGGCCGTCGCCCGGATCGCACCGACCTACGGCGGCATCAACCTCGAGGACATCTCGGCGCCCCGGTGCTTCGAGATCGAGAGGCGGCTGCAGGAGCAGCTCGACATCCCCGTCTTCCACGACGACCAGCACGGCACGGCGATCGTGACGCTGGCCGCCCTGCTCAACGCCGTCCAGGTCGTCGGGAAGGACCTCGCCGAGGTGACCGTCGTCGTGTCGGGGGCCGGCGCCGCCGGCGTGGCCGTCAGCAGGATCCTGCTCGCGGCCGGTGTGCGGGACGTCGTCGTCGCCGACTCCCGCGGGGTCCTGGGCCCGGACCGCGACGATCTCGCCCCGCACAAGGAGCAGCTGCGTCAGGTCACGAACCCGCGCGGTGTCACGGGCGACATCGGCGAGGCCCTCTCTGGCGCCGACGTCCTCATCGGCGTGTCGGGCGGCACGGTCGCCGAGCGCGACCTGCTGCGGATGGCGCCACGGGCCGTCATCTTCGCGCTCGCCAACCCCGACCCCGAGGTCCACCCGGTGGTGGCTGCGCGGTTCGCCGAGGTGGTCGCGACGGGGCGCTCCGACTTCCCGAACCAGATCAACAACGTGCTGGCCTTCCCCGGGATCTTCCGTGGCGCGCTCGACGCGGGGGCACGGCTCGTCACGGAGGAGATGAAGCTCGCCGCGGCACGGGCCATCGCCGCCCTCGTGGAGAATCCGACGGCCGACCACGTCGTGCCCAGCGTGTTCGACGAGCGGGTCGCACCGACCGTCGCCGCGGCCGTGTCGGCGCTCGTGCCCGACGGAGGCCATCCGGCGGGGTCCTGACCTCACGGCGTGATGCCGCCGGTCGCCGACCCCGGCGACCGGCGGCATCGCACGTCCCGACCAGCCCGACGTGAGCGTGCGAACAGGCACCCTCGGGCCGTACGCGTGGGGCCCGCGCTCCGCGGCCCCTACCGGTCGGCGTCGGTCGCCCCACCGCCCTCGTCACCCGGATCGACGAGACCGCGCGCGGCCAGGGCCTCACCGGTGGAGCGGGCGAAGGCGACGACGTGCACCACCGTCGGTACGACGACCGCCCGCGGGTTGCGGTCGAGCCCCCGCGCGCGGGCGGACTCGCGGACGTCCGAGAACGAGCCGGCCACCCACGGCACCGACCGCACGACGACCCCCAGCGTCAGCGCGACGACCTCCGGGTCGACGAGGCGCCGGAGCGGTCGTGCAGCCCTCGCCGCGCCGTCGAGCAGGTCCGTGACCGGCGTGGTGGCCGTGAGGATGCCTGCGGCGACGAACGCGTTGGCGATGCCGAGGACGACGCGGACGGCATACGCGAGGCCGGTCGACCACCACTGGAAGGCGAGGAGGACGAGCAGGAGCGGCAACAGCCCGCGCAGCGACCGCGCCAGCAGACGGACGGGCAGTCGGGCGAGCGCGACGAGGGCCGCGAGACCGACCGACACGAACGCGAGCGGCCACACCGAGCGTGCCAGCCAGGGTGTCGCGCCGACGAGGAGGACGCCGGCGAGCTTGGCCCACAGCGCCATTCGGTGCAGCAACGACGTGCCGGGGACGTGGGCGGTGAAGAGCCCGTGAGCCGTCACGACTCGTCGACCAGCGCGGTGTAGCAGGCCACCGCCTCGACCGGCGCCCCGTCGAACACCACGCGACCTGCGTCGACGACGAGGGTGCGCTCGGCGGTGAGGGCGAGGTCGAGGTCGTGGGTGGCGACGACGACGGACTGCGGCAGGGAGTGCAGCAGCTCGCGGAGCAGGCGCGTGTTGCGCCGGTCGAGCAGGGTCGTCGGCTCGTCGAGCACGAGCAGGGCCGGGTCGGTCGCCAGCACGACGGCGAGGGCCATCAGCTGGCGCTCGCCGCCCGACAGGTCGTAGACGCTCTGGTCGGCGAGGTGGTCGACGCCGAACCGCTCCAGCACCTCCTGCGCCGCGCGACGCCGCTCGCCCCGCGACCGGTGGCGGCGGCGGAGCGAGAGCTCGACGTCCTCGCGCCCGGTCGGCATGACGAGCTGCGAGAGCGGGTCGGTGAAGGCGAAGGCGACCCGACGGCGGACCCGTGCTCCCTGGCGCACCGTGTCGAGGCCGTCGACCGTGACGGTGCCGGACGTCGGGGCCACGAGACCGTTGAGCAGGCGCAACAGGGTCGACTTGCCCGACCCGTTGGCGCCGATGACGCTGATGCGGCGCTGGTCGAGGGACAGGTCGACCGGGCCGAGGATGGTGCGGGTGCGGTCACGGCCGGGGGAGTCGTCGAGAGGCACCTCGACGGTGGCGCCGGCCAGTCGCACCGAGGCTGCCGGCGTGTCCTCACCCACGGTTCACGGTCAGGCTCGCGGGGTGCTCAAGCACGAGCCGTGCGGGCCGCACGACGCCGCGGGCGCACGAGCACGTCGGGGAACGCCCGGTGCACGGCCACGGCGGCCAGCACGGCGACGACGTCCTTGACCAGGTCGCCCGGCAGGAAGGGCAGGTCGGCGCTGACGGCAGCGGCCAACGGCAGCTTGAGGTTGACCATGAGCCCGACGACCCCCAGCACGTGCACGACGGCCACAGTCGTCACGAAGGAGGCAGCGACGAGCAGCGGCACCCAGAGCGCACGGCGCGTGCGACGCACCACGACCCGGGCGGCCAGCCCGACGACGGCCGCAGCCAGCAGGAACGAGACGAGGTAGCCCGCCGTGGGGCCGCTCAGCACCTGCAGCCCCGACTGGCCGCGGCTGAAGACGGGCAGGCCGACGAACCCGAGCAGCAGGTAGAGCGCCACGGACAGGGCGCCGCGGGCCGGCCCGAGGACCAGGCCGGTGAGCACGACGGCAAGCGTCTGCAGGGTGAGCGGCACGCCGAACCCGCCGACCGGGATGCCGGGCACGACGGCGGCGGCGACGAGGAGGGCCGTGAACACCGCGACCAGGGCCACGGACTGGGCGTCGACGGAACGAACCGGACGCCCGACCGCGCCCGTGTGCGCTGCCGTGGACGTGCCCGTGGCCGTCGACCTGCCCGTGGGCGCGTCAGCGGTCGGTGCGTTCAGGCGGGTGTCATCGGTCACGGCAGGACCCTACCGGGGCCTCACGGGTGCCCCGGTCACTATGGTGCTGGAATGCTCGCTGCCTACGCCGCCAGTCAGTCCGCGTCAGACCCCCTCTCCGGCCTCGTCGTCGGCGAGCGGCCCGATCCCGAGGCCCGGCCGGGCTGGGTCGTCGTCGACCTTCGCGCTGCCGCCCTCAACCACCACGACGTGTGGTCGCTCAAAGGCGTCGGGCTCGCACCCGACCGACTGCCGATGGTGCTCGGCTGCGACGGCGCCGGCATCGACCCCGACGGCAACGAGGTCATCGTCCACGCCGTCGTCCCCTCGGAGGGCTGGCGGGGTGACGAGACGCTCGACCCGCGCCGCACCCTCCTGTCGGAGCTGCACGACGGCACCCTGGCCGAGAAGGTCCTCGTCCCGGCCGGCAACGTCGTGCCCAAGCCCGAGTCGATGTCGTGGCAGACCGCGGCCTGCCTCTCGACGGCGTGGTTGACGGCATACCGGATGCTCTTCACGAACTCGGGGGTGCAGCCCGGCGGCACGGTGCTCGTGCAGGGAGCGGGTGGCGGGGTCGCCACCGCGCTCGTGCAGCTCGGTGCGGCCGCCGGCTACCGCATGTGGGTGACCTCGCGCGACGAGGCCCGCGCCGAGCGGGCCCTCGCGATCGGGGCCGACCGCGTCTTCGCGTCCGGCGAGCGGCTGCCCGACCGCGTCGACGCCGTCATGGAGACCGTGGGCGCGGCGACGTGGAGCCACTCGGTCAACAGCCTGCGGCCGGGGGGCACGGTGGTGATCTCCGGCGCCACGTCGGGCGATGCCCCGGCCAAGGCGGAGCTGACGAAGATCTTCTTCAAGCAGCTGCGGGTCATCGGGTCGACGATGGGCACGCGCGAGGAGCTGGCCCAGCTCGCGCGTCTCGTCGAGCAGCGCGGGATCGAGCCGGCGATCGACTCGGTGGTGCCGCTCGCCGACGCCCGCGACGGCTTCGCCCGGATGGTCGAGGGTGACGTCTTCGGCAAGGTGGTCTTCACCGTGGGCTGATGCGCCGCGGGGGCTCAGCCCGGGTGGGCGCCCGACACGTGCACCTCGACCGAGAGACCGTCGGCCGAAGGCGTGTCGGGTGCGCCCTCCAGCCACTCGCACCACAGAGCGGTGCACAGTCGGGAGACCAGCCGGCCCAGGTCGTATGCCGTGTCGGCGCCCAGCGTGACCGTGCGCGGCCCGACGTCGGCCGTGGCCGAGGGCACACCGTGCAGCGCCACCCGGACCGCCCTGGCCACGGCGTCGACCCGCGTGTCTGCGCCGGCGGGAGCGATGCCGACGGCGGAGGCCTCGGCGCTGCCCGGCTCGACCCCCAGGGCAGCCCGCACTGCCTCCACCCGGCCGTAGCCGAACCAGTCGCCGGGACCCGTGCGCACCAGATCGCGCCCGCGCGGGTGCGACTCCAGCGGCTCGGCGACGAGGACGTCGGGAAGCCCGCGGAGCAGCGCGGCCGGCACCGCCGCGACCTTGCCCTTGGCGAGGTCGGCGGCGGCCGCGATCTCGTCGGCGATGGCGCGTGCGGTCACCTCGAGCGGCTTGCCGTCGGCGTCGGTGCCACCCCGCAGGTCGTCGAGCACCTCGATGCCGTGTGCTCCGATGGCGAAGTCCACCTGCCCGACCCGCCACGGCCGGCCCGCCGTGTCGCTGAGGACGACGCCCACGCGTACGCCGTGCCGCTCGAGGAGCCCGTCGTGCAGGTGCTCGCACACCGCGTCTGGGTCGTGGGGGAGCAGGAGCCAGCCGCCCCGGGTGCCCGTGTTGGACCCGTCGACGCCGGCGGCCGCCATGATG
This sequence comes from Dermatophilaceae bacterium, assembly GCA_013361975.1. Taxonomy (GTDB): domain Bacteria; phylum Actinomycetota; class Actinomycetes; order Actinomycetales; family Dermatophilaceae; genus Terrabacter. The sequence goes on along the minus strand of JABFXB010000277.1, from coordinate 10,581 downwards.
GGACCCGCCTTGGCGCGCACGATGCGGGTGACCCGGTCGCCGGCCGTGCGCTCGGCGACGACGTACTCGGTCTCGCCGCGCACGACGCGGTCCTTGTCGGGGTCGTGCGTGACGAGCCCCAGCGCCTTGCTGGCGATCTTGCTAGAGACGACGAGCACGTCGCCCTCCGCGAGCGAGACGCCCGCGTGGTCGAGGCCGAGCTGGACGACGTCCACGAGGTCGTCGCCCTCGCTCACCTCCGGTATGCCGGTGAGCGGGGTGATCGTGATGGGCCCGCTCACGCGGGGGCTCGCTCCGCGCGCAGCCGCAGGCCGAGGTCGAGGGCCGCGCCCGCCATGTCGGCCGCCGCCTCGACGGAGCTCATCAGCAGCGGGCGGCGCACGACCTGCAGCCCACGCCCGTCGGGCATCGGGTCCTCCTCGTCGACGAGCCAGCCGTCGAGGAAGTCGGCGTAGAGGCCCGCCACCCCGGCGCTGGTCTCGTCGACACCGATCGTGCGCAGGCACACGTCGGCGTGGCCGCGCACCGGGCGGCCCCCGACGAGCGGCGAGACACCCACGACCGGCGCCCGGGTGCCGCGGAGGGCGTCGCGCACCCCGGGGACGCCGAGGATGATGCCGATCGAGACGACCGGGTTGCTCGGGGGCAGGATGACGACATCGGCCTCGCGGATCGCCTCGAGCACGCCCGGGGCGGGGGTCGCACGGTCGAGGCCCGCGACGACGAAGCGCTCGGCCGGCAGCTCGGCCCGGTGTCGCACCCACCACTCCTGGAAGTGGATCGCGCGCTGCTCGCCGTCGCCGTCGCCCGCCACGACCACGTGCGTCTCGACCGGGGTGTCGGTCATCGGCAGCAGGGTCACTCCCAGTTCTCCCAGCCCCCAGCGCGCGGAGAGCCGCTCGGTGACCGCGCTCAGCGGCATACCCCGGCCGAGCAGCTGCGAGCGGTAGACGTGGGTGGCGAAGTCCTTGTCGCCCAGCGTGAACCACTGCGGCTCGGCGCCGAGCGCGGCCAGCTCGCCGGCGAGGCTGTGCGTCTCGTCGGCACGCCCCCAGCCCTGGCCCTCGTGGATGCCGCCGCCGAGCGTGTAGAGCAGCGTGTCGATGTCGGGGCAGACCCGCAGGCCGAAGAGCGTGATGTCGTCGCCGGTGTTGCCGATCACCGTCAGTTCGACCGGCTCCGGCTGCGACGTGCGGACGTGGTGGAGCAGGCCCCGGAGGAACCGGGCGCCGCCGACTCCTCCGGCAAGGGCGGTGATGCGCATGTCGCGATCCTCTCAGCACGACCTCCCCGTGGCGTCGAGCGGGGTGACCGCGGACATTTTCAGCAGCGAATATCACCAACTGGCTTGACGTGGGACGTATGACACGCTTGTAATTTCATTGTTGTATTCGTTGATTCCGCGGACGCTGTGAAGATCGGGGCAGTTCGCCCGATTCCCACAGAAAACCGGTCTTGTCGGGTACAGCATGTGCTGACACAAGAGGAGTCAGGGTCGAGGAGGGGTCATGCACGAGCTGATGGTGGTTTGGTCGGACACGGGCGAGCAGGAGGGTGAGCTCTCCTGGCAGGAGCGCTCGCTCTGCGCCCAGACCGACCCGGAGGCGTTCTTCCCGGAGAAGGGCGGCTCCACGCGCGAGGCCAAGAAGGTCTGCGTCGGTTGCGAGGTGCGTTCGGAGTGCCTCGAGTACGCCCTGTCCAATGACGAGCGATTCGGCATCTGGGGCGGGCTTTCCGAGCGGGAGCGCCGCAAGCTGAAGAAGCGCGCGGTCTGATCGTGAGGTACGACCCCGGCACCCAGCCCTCCGAGCTGGTGTCCGGGTGAAGGTAGCCGCTGTGCCCGACGAGCTCACCGAAGACCGAAACACCCCCGCAGGAGCGGGGAGTGTGTCGCCCGTGTCGCTGTCTGCCCCTCCCTCCACCGGGCAGCGACCGAACGCGACGGTCGACGCGATCGTCGTCGTGCACAACGGAGCTGCGTGGCTGGCGCAGTGTCTCGACGGCTTGGCCGCCCAGACGCTGCCGCCAGCGCGGCTCGTCATCGTCGACGTCGCGAGCACCGACACCTCGAGGGCCATCGCGACGGCCCACCCGGGCGTGCGCGAGAAGATCCGCTCGGTCGAGGTGCTGCCACTCACGTCACGCGTGCCCGTCGGCCGCGCGATCGAACGCGGCATGGCACGGCTGCCCGTCGGCGACGACGCGTCGACGAGCTGGGTGTGGGTGCTGCACGACGACACCGTCCCCCGGCGGAACGCGCTGGCGCAGCTGCTCCATGCCGGGCTGGCCTCGAAGTCAGTCGGCGTGGCGGGTCCCAAGCTCGTCAGCTGGGAAGAGCCCCGCCGTCTCGTCGAGATGGGCATCCAGATCACCCGCACCGGCCGACGACTCGCCTCACCGGCCCGCGGTGAGGCCGACCAGGGCCAGTACGACCACCGCGCCGACGTGCTCGCGGTCAGCACCAGCGGCATGCTCGTCCGGCGCTCCGCCTACGACGACCTCGGCGGGTTCGACGACGCGTTCGTCGAGCACGGCGCCGACCTCGACTTCGGCTGGCGGGCCCAGCTCGCCGGCCACCGGGTCGTCGTCGTCCCCGCAGCCGTGGTGCGCGACGCCTCCGCCGGCCTCGACGGCGAACGGCCAGGTGGCGCCCGCCCCGGGGAGCTCGAGCGCCGTGGTCGCCGCGCGGCCCGACAGGTCACGCTGGCCCGCTGCTCGCCGCTCGCGGCCCCGTTCCTCGCCCTGTGGATGGCGCTGTCGGCACTGGTGGCCTCGCTCACGCTCCTCGTGGCGAAACGGCCGAGGCAGGCCTGGCGTGAGCTGGCCGACGTGTCCGCGTTGTTCCACCCCTTCGCCACGCTCGGCGCCCGCTGGCGCGGCCGGCGCACCAAGCGCCTGCGTCGCGACCACCTCGGCACGCTGTTCGTGCCGCCGGGGGTCGCCGCCCGCACCACCGTCGACCACATCCAGGACGCCATCACCCCCGAGCGCGCCCGGGCTCGCCGCGAGACCGCGGCCACCACCGAGACCGGGCCCGTCGCCGATGAGTCCGAGTCGCTCGACAACCTGCCGGCGTCGCTGCCGCGCCGGATCGTCAGCCACCCCGGGTTCCTCGCCGTCGTGGCCGTGCTCGTCGCGACCGTCGTGGCCTGGCGCGACGCGATCCGCACCGGGGCCCTGTCGCCGACCCACACCGGGGTCGCCGGCGGCGAGCTGCGCCCCGTCACCTCCGGCGCCTCGGGCCTGTGGCACGCCTTCCGCGACGCCTGGCACGGCGCGGGCCTCGGCACCGGCGCCGACTCCGGTCCACACCTCGCCGTCCTGTCGCTGCTGACCTGGCTCGCCGAGCGGGTGCCCGGGGTGGCCGAGAGCCGTTCGAGCGCCGGTGTCACCATCGCCTGGCTGCTCTTCCTCGCGCCGGTGGTCGCCGCGTGGTCGGCCTACCTGGCCGCCCGCGTCGTCACGCAGGCCCGCGTGGCCCGCGCGCTCGGCGCCGTCGCGTGGGGCACTGCCGGGGTCGCGGCCTCGGGCATCGCCCAGGGCCGGGTCAGCGTCGCCGTCGTGCACGTGCTCCTGCCCTTCGTGCTGGCGGGCTTCTGCCTCGCGGCCCGACGCGACGGCACCTTCACGGCCACCTTCGCCACGGCGCTCGCCACGGCGGTGATCGGTGCCTTCGCGCCGCCGCTGCTGGGGCTCTCGGCCCTGGCGGCCCTGGTGCTGCTGGTCCTCGGGCCGGGCCTGCGCCGGGCGCGCGCACTCGTCCTGCTCGTCGTCCCGGCCGCGCTGCTGGGTCCCTGGGCGGCCCGCTTCGTCGGGGACTGGCGCCTGCTGCTCTCGGGGCCCGGCCTCGTCTCGACCTCCGACGACCGCGGTCCCTGGGGCGTCCTCGCCGTCGTGCTCGGCGAGCCGGGCAGCGCAGGAGTCGCAGTCTGGCTCGGGGCGCCGCTCGTGCTCCTGGGCCTGCTGGGCTTCGCCGTCCGCGGTCGCAGCCGGGCCGAGTCGGTCGGGCTCCTGGCCGGCTGCCTCGTTGCCCTGCTGGGCCTGGCCGGCGCACTCGCCTCCCAGCTCGTCGTGCTCGGCTCCGCCGAGACCGGCGTGGGCCGATCCGGACCCGCCCACCTGTGGTCGGGGCTCGGCGTCCAGCTCTGGCTGGCCGGCTTGCTCGTCGGCCTGCTGGCCGGGAGCCGCCCCGTTCTCGCCTCCCTCCAGCGGCCCGGCCGCCGCTGGGGCTTCGTCGCCGCGGTCGGCGCCGCTTCCCTGGCCGTCCTGCCGCTCCTGACGGCCGCCGGGCTGCAGGCGTACGACGGTCTCGGGCGCACGCTGTCCGTAGGCCAGGCGACCCTCCCCGCCGTTGCCGTCGACCAGGGCAGCGGTCCGCTCGGCAACCGGCTGCTCGTGCTCCGGCCGTCCGACGACGTCGTCGACTTCGTGCTCGCCGGGCAGGAGCCCGGCGAGGTCCTGCGCGACCTCGACCGGGTTCCCGACGCCGACGACGCCCCGCTGGTCGAGGCGGTCGCGAACATCGTCGGCGGCCGTGGGGCCAACTCACTCGACTCCACCAGCCTGGCCCGACTGGGCATCGGCTTCGTGCAGGTGCGGGCGAAGGGCGACTCGACGCTGACGCGAAGGCTCGACTCCTCGGCCGGCCTCAGCCGTCTGGGGGCCAGCGAGCGCGGGATCCTCTGGAAGGTGCAGCCGCTCCCCGGAGTCGACGGGGCAGCGGGCGTCGCGGTCGCCGCGGCACCGTCCCGAGCCCGGCTCGTCGACGCCGACGGCCACCTCCTCCAGGTCGTGCCCACCACCGGACCCCACGGCGCTGTCGACACCACGCTTCCCGCAGGTTCGGGCCGACGGCTGCTCGTGATGGCCGAGCCTGCCGAGTGGTCGCAGCAGGCGGTCGTCACGTTCGACGGCCGGCGCCTCGAGCGCGTGGCCGGCGCGGACCAGCCGACGTATGCCGTCCCGCCCACGTCAGGTGACCTCGTCGTCGACCTCGCCGCTGCGCAGCCCTGGTGGCGTCTGGGGCAGGCACTGCTCGTCGGCCTCGTCGTCTTCCTCGCCCTGCCCTTCGGCAACCGCCGCTCGAGGAGACGTTCATGAGCAACACGTCCGGCATCATCCGCGTCGGATCGGTCGCCCTCGTCGCCGCGGCGCTCGCCGTCGGTGCGACCCGCGTCGGCGCCTCGGTGGAGCTCGCCTCCGCCGACCAGCGCGCCGGCCTGCCGGAGTCGTCGAGCGTGCTCGTCGACCAGGCCGCCCTGGTGTGCCCGGGGCAGCAGCGACTCGGCGCCGTGGGCCTGCGCGACGTCTCCGGCACAGTGTCCGTGGCCGCAGCCGCCCCCGACGCCGGCGTCGTCGCGGGAGCGCCGGCCGGCGGCAGCGGTTCGGTCCGCCTGTCGCTCGGCACGTCGTCCACCGGCATCGCACAGAGCTCCTCAGCGGGCAGCCCTGCCACGGCTGACGTCTCCACGCCCGAGATGGTCGTCGCAGCGGGCAGCGGCGCCCTCGCGCCGGGTCTCGTCGCCACCCAGGTGTGGCGCCACTCGGGCGACGACGACCGGGGCCTGGCCCTGACTCCCTGTCAGCTCCCGTCGTCCGACGTGTGGCTCGTGGGCGGGGGCGCGGGCGCCTCCCGGACCGAGCGCGTCATCGTCAGCAACCCGGGCGCCAACGCCGTTTCCGTGACGGTCGACGTCCTCGGCCGCTCGGGTCGCATCGCGGGGGCCGCCGACCGCAGCATCCCGATCCCGCCGCTCTCCAGGCAGGTCATCTCGCTCGATGCCATCGCGCCCGACGAGGCCGGCCCGGTCGTCCACGTCGTGGCCGCCGGAGGCGTCGTCTCCGCGGTCCTCGACGACCAGTGGATCTCGGGCGCCACCGGGCGCGGCATCGACGACTCCACGCGCGCTGCCGCTCCCGCCACCGACCTCGTCGTCCCCGGCGTCGACACGGCGCCGCAGGTCCTGCTCCGGTTGGCCAACCCGGGTGACACGGAGGCGCTGGCGCAGGTCCGTCTGCTCGGCACCAAGGGTGTCGAGCAGCCGGCGCAGCTGCGCGCGGTCCGCGTGCCTGCGGGGTCGACGCTCGACGTGCCGGTCGCGGCGTCGTCGGCGTCGGGTCTGGGCATCCGCTCCGACCAGCCGCTGGTCGCCGCCGCCTGGTCGGAACGCCGGGCGACCACTGGTGACCGTATGGGTGACTTCGCGTGGGCTCCCGCCACCCCTGCCATCCGCGGCGTCGCCGGTGCTCTCTTGCCAGGGCTCCAGACCGCCACGAAACGCCTTCTGCTCACGGCAGGTTCGACCGAGAGCAGGGTCTCCGTGCGGCTCGGAGGCGCTGGCGCGTCGAAGGTCTCCACCGTCACTGTCGCACCCGAGTCGACGACCGTCGTCGACGTCGGCTCCGCCACGGCCGTCTGGGTCGTGCCGGTCGACGGCACCGTGCGCGCCGCCGTTTCGGTGACCGGCCAGGACGCCGGCGTGCCGTTCTACTCCGTCGCCCCGCTCGTCGATGCGCCCGTCAGGGCGCTGTCGGTGCCGGTGCGTCAGGTGCGCAACTGACGCACCGGTTCAGCGCGTCGTCAGCGGTGACAGGTCGGTCCGACTCCGTCACTCGCCGAAACCGGGGTCGAGCTCCTCGGGGGAGACCCCGAGGAGGCCGGCGACCTGCTCGGTGACGATGTCGGCGACGAGCGCGGCGACGTCGCGCCGGTCGGTCACGCGGGTCTCGACCGGGCGCCGGTAGACGACGATGCGTGCCGGACGGGCGCCGGTGGCCGGGTAGAGCCGCCCCAGCGGCACCTCGCGGTGGTCCCAGGGCGCCGGGCCTCGCGGGACGTCCTCGACCGCGAACTCCACCGCGGGGAAGGCACGCCCACAGGTGGCCTCCAGACGGGCGGCGGCGTCGAGGACGAAGTCGTCGAACTCGTCGCGACGCGAGGTCATCGCCGGCACCGGCGGCCAGGCCAGCGGCCCCCGACGCCCCCGGCCGTGACGGTCACGCCGCCGGCGTCGCGCTGGGGTGCGGGGCGAGACGGTGTCCACGCCCCCACTGTAGATCGCGGCTCCCCGGCAGCTGCCACCGAACCGCCGGGTGCGGGCCGTCCCCGGTCGGAGGTCGGCCGGAGCCGTCGTCTGGGTGATCCCCCGGCGCGCACACCTCAGGAGGCGCCGGACGGCGTGGTGATTCGTTCTCGGCGGGGGCGCGGGCTAGAGTCCCGGATCGTGGGTCTGACACGTGGTTGCTCGAAGACGGGATGCGCTCGCCCGGCCGTCGCCACCCTGACCTACGCCTACGCCGACCGGGCCGTCGTCGTCGGTCCGCTCGCGACGTACGCCGAGCCGCACACGTACGACCTCTGCCTCGAGCACGCCGAGCGCATGACCGCCCCGCGTGGCTGGGAGGTGGTCCGCGTCGGTGGCGAGTTCCCCGAGCCGGTGCTCGCGGCCGACGACCTGCTCGCCCTCGCCGACGCCGTGCGCGAGGCCGGCCGTCCACGGGCCCCGCGCGGCAGCGACACCCGCACCACCTCTCGCAGCCAGGCCGACGCGGAGGCCGGGGCCGGCGCCGTCGAGTCCGGCCGTCGCGGACACCTGCGCATCCTCAAGGACTCCTGACCACTAGGGTGATCGGCGTGCCTCGCCTCGCAGACTTCGTCAAGGCGTACGACGTACGCGGAACCGTGCCCGACCAGCTCTCGCCGGCAGTCGCACAGGCTCTCGGAGCGGCCTTCGCAGAGGTGGTCGCCGTTCCCGACGGCTCCGCCGGCATCGTCATCGGCCACGACATGCGGCCCAGCTCGCCGGAGCTGTCCGCGGCCTTCGCGGCCGGGGTGACCTCCCGCGGCGTCGACGTGACGATGATCGGCCTCTGCTCGACCGACGGCCTCTACTACGCGAGCGGTGCCCTCGACCTGCCGGGCGCGATGTTCACCGCGAGTCACAACCCCGCGCAGTACAACGGCATCAAGCTCTGCCGTTCCGCGGCCCGCCCGGTCGGGCAGGACTCGGGGCTGGCCGAGATCCGCGACCTCGCGCAGTGGGTTCTCGACGGAGGCTCCGGCCTGGCCCAGCCCGTCGGGGGCCCCGGGACCCTGACCACCCGTGACCTGCTCGGCGACTACGCAGCCTTCCTCCGGGGACTCGTCGACCTCACCGGTTCACGCCCCCTCAAGGTCGTCGTCGACGCCGGCAACGGGATGGGCGGCCACACCGTGCCGGCCGTGCTGGGCACGAGCGCGGGGCTGCCCCCGCTGCCGCTCGAGGTCGTCCCGCTCTACTTCGAGCTCGATGGCACCTTCCCGAACCACGAGGCCAACCCGCTCGACCCCGCCAACCTCGTGGACCTGCAGGCGGCGGTCCGTGAGCACGGCGCCGACATCGGCCTCGCCTTCGACGGCGACGCGGACCGGTGCTTCGTCGTCGACGCCGACGGAGAGCCGGTCTCGCCGAGCGCGGTGACGGGACTCGTGGCCGTGCGCGAGATCGCGCGTGCCCGAGCCGGTGGCGACACCGACGTGGCGATCGTCCACAACGTCATCTCGAGTGCCGCCGTGCGCGAGGTGGTGCTCGAGGCGGACGCGACCCCGGTGCGCACCCGCGTCGGACACTCCTTCATCAAGGCCGAGATGGCCAGGGCAGGTGCGGTGTTCGGCGGAGAGCACTCCGCCCACTACTACTTCCGCGACTTCTGGTTCGCTGACACGGGGATGCTCGCCGCCCTCCACGTGCTGTCGGCGCTTGGCGAGCAGGGGCGCCCGCTCTCCGAGCTCTGCGCCGCCTACGAGCGCTACGTCGCGTCGGGCGAGATCAACTCGACGGTGACCGACCAGGCCGCCGTCGTCGAGCAGGTGCGCGCCTGGGCCCAGGTGCGGGGCGCCGGCACCGACGAGCTCGACGGCCTCACCGTGACGAGTCCCGAGGGTCAGTCGCCGACGTGGTGGTTCAACGTGCGCGCCTCCAACACGGAGCCGCTGCTGCGCCTCAACGTCGAGGCCGCCGACCGTGAGACGATGCAGGACGTGCGCGACGAGCTGCTCGTCCTCATCCGCTCCGATGCCGCGGACGCGGCCGACGCCAGCACCACCACCAGCTCCACAACCCAGGACGCAGGAGACGCTTCGTGAGCCAGAGCCACCAGACCATCGAGCCGTGGCTGCGCGGGATCATCCGCTGCCCGCAGTGCAAGGGCGAGGTCGCCGACGTGGCGGCTGCCGACGGTGGCACCGACGTCGCCGAGCTGCGCTGCGACACCTGCCACCTCGCCTACCCCGTCGAGGGCGGCGTGCCGGTCCTGCTCGTCGACCTCGCCCGCCGCACCGACGGCTGAGTCCCGTGGGCGCCGTGTTCGACGAAGCCCGCCTCGATGACGAGGGAGCGCTGAGCGCCCTCGACCGCAGCGAGTCGCTGCGCGCGCTCGCCGGGTCCGGTGCGCAGGTGCGGCGCTCCATGGCTGCGGCCGCAGAGGCCGGCCTCGACCGGCTGCGTGACATCGAGCCACGAGGCGTCGTCGTCGCGGCCGCCGGCGGCTCGGTCGCCGTCGCCGACCTGTTCGAGGCCGTCTCCCACGCCGCGGCGGCGCTGCCGGTGCAGAGCTGCTCGTCCGGGTCGCTGCCCGGTTGGGTCGGGGCGCTCGACGTCGTCATCGCCGTGTCCCAGTCCGGTCGTGCCGCCGGCACCCTGGCCATCGCGGCCGAGGCGGCTCGCCGCGGGGCCTTCCTCGTCACCGTCGGCGCCGACGGCTCGCCGCTGGCCGACGTGAGCGCGAGGGCCCACGGCGTCCACGTGCCGATCCCCGTCGTCGGCTCGTCGTCGCGCACGTCGATGTGGGCCCAGGCCACCCCGGCCCTGCTCGCCGCCGACGCCATGGGCATCGCCAGCTGCAGCCCGGCGACCCTGACCGAGCTCGCAGACGCGCTCGACCGTGTCGCGACCGACGCCCGGCCCGGGTCCGAGGCGTTCGTCAACCCGGCGAAGGTGCTCGCGACCGAGCTGGCCGAGTCGACGTCGATCGTGCTCGGTGAAGGACCGTTCGGCGACGTCACCGCGCGCCGGGCAGCGTCGATGTTCGGGCGCACCGGTCGCGTGCCCGTCGCCCACGGCTGCCTGCCCGACGCGGCGAGCCAGATCGTCGCCTGCTTCGACGGCCCGCTCGCCTCGGGGCAGTCCGACGGCGGCGTCGCCGACGACATCTTCGCCGACCCCTTCCTCGACGGCCCGACCCGGCCACCGCTGCGCCTCATCATGCTTCGCGACGCGTCGGGGGGCGAGGGCCCGCGCCTCGCCGACACCGTGGTCTCGGTGGCCGAGGACGCCGGCGTACGCGTGTCGCTGCTCGACGCCGACGCTCCCGACCCGCTGCTCCGGCTGGCGCACCACGTGGCCCTCACCGACTTCGCCGCGACGTACCTCGCCCTCGGCTTCGGGTTCGACCCGGCGACGTCGCCGCACGTACGCCTGCTGCGCGGTGCGCGAGGCGCCTGACCTGCGCGTCGGTGCCGGAACGTAGGCTGCGGCCGTGACCCAGCACTTCGACCTGGCCATCATCGGCAGCGGCTCCGGCAACTCGCTCGTGACCCCCGAC
>JABFXB010000306.1 GCA_013361975.1 Dermatophilaceae bacterium | reverse complement strand
GATCGAGACCGGAAAGTGCGCCAGGGCGGGGTTGTCGTGCGGTTCCGTCGCCGATCGAGACCGGAAAGTGCGCCAGGGCGGAGTCGTCGTGCGGTTCCGACGCCGACCGAGACCGGAAACTGCGCCAGGGCGGAGTTGTCGTGCGGTTCCGCCGCCGATGTCGCGCGGGAACTGCGCCAGGGCGGAGGTGTCGTGCGGTTCCGTCGCCGATCGAGACCGGAAAGTGCGCCAGGGCGGAGGTGTCGTGCGGTTCCGTCGCCGATCGAGACCGGAAACTGCGCCACGGCGGAGTTGTCGTGGTGGGCGGCATACGGCGTCGGTTCGGGGGTCGTGGGGCGGGAAGTGGCGGGTGGGTCAGGGCTGGTGGGTGGTGGCGAGGTCGTCGTCCTCGCGGTGGCTCGTGCCGGGGCAGCCCTCCGACCCTGCGCACGACCAGCCCGACTGCACCGACCGCGTATGCCGTCCGGCGGGCACTGCGACGCGCGCCGCCTCGTGCGCCTCTTCGGCGGGCACGGGCTCGGGCGGCGCCGCCACGGGGTTGCGGATGAGCAGCCACGAGACGCCCCCACCGGCGACGAGGAGCACGGCGCAGAGCAGCATGGCCGCTCGGTAGCCCGACGAGAAGGCCCGCGGATCGGCGTAGTCCGTGCCGCTGAGCCCGACAGCGGCGGGCAGCGCGGCCACGGCCAGGAGGCTGCCGGCCCGCGCGACCGCGTTGTTGACGCCGCTGGCGACACCGGCATACCGGTCGGGAGCAGCGGCGAGGACCGTGGCTGTGAGCGGCGCGACGAGGAGCACCAGCCCGAGCCCGAACACGGTGATCCCGGGCAGCACGCGCAGCCAGTAGCTGGACCCCGACCCGACGCCGGCCAGGAGCACCGTCCCGACGCCGCACACGACGGGTCCGAGGGTCATCGGCAGGCGCGGTCCGATGCGCGACGCGAGCTCTCCGCCGCGAGAGGCGAGGAAGAGCATGAGCACCGTGACGGGCAGGGACGCCATGCCGGCCAGCATCGGCCCGTAGCCGAGCACCGTCTGCAGCTGAAGGGTGAGGAAGAAGAAGACGGCTCCCAGGGCGGCATACACCAGCAGAGTCATCGCGTTCGCGGCGCTGAACTGGCGCGAGGCGAAGAGCGACGGCCGCACCATCGGGTGGGCCGTGCGCTGCTCCACGACGACGAAGGCGGCCCCGATCGCCAGCCCGAGCGCGAGCACCCCGCCGGTCGCCCCGGCCCCGAGCGCCTCGTGCTGGATCAGAGCGAACGTCGTGACGCCGAGCGCGAGGGTGGCGAGCGCCGCGCCGGGCACGTCGAAGTGGTGGTCGGCCCCTTCGTCGCGGCTCTCGGGCACGTGCAACCGGGCGATCCAGACGGTCGCGACACCCAGCGGCACGTTGACGAGGAAGGCCCACCGCCAGCTCGCGAACTGGACCAGCCAACCGCCGACGAACGGCCCTGCGGCAGAGGCGATCCCGCCGAGCCCTGACCAGGCGCCGATCGCCTTGCCGCGGTCGCCGGGACGGAACGAGGACTGGATCAGCGCCAGGCTGCCCGGCGTCAGCAGCGCCCCACCCACGCCCTGCAGCACGCGTGCCACGACGAGCTGGCCCGGGGAATGGGCGAGCCCGCAGGCCGCCGAGGCGAGGGTGAACCAGGCGACGCCGACGACGAAGACCCGACGGCGGCCGAAGCGGTCGCCGAGCGAGCCGCCGAGCAGGATGAGCGAGGCGAGCGCGAGCAGGTAGCCGTTGGTGATCCACTGCAGGTCGCTCATGCCGGCGCCGAGCTCCTCGCCGATGCGCACGAGCGCGACGTTGACGACGGTGCCGTCGAGCAGGGCCATTCCCGACCCGAGCACGGCGGCCGCGATGACGAACCGGCCGGCGCGGGAGTCGATGGCGAGGTCGCTCACCTCAGCAGTGTGTCACCCGTGCAGGTGGCCGGGTCGATCCGCGACGCCTCAGCGGGGGCAGTCGTCGACCGGGAGGTCGCGACGCGCCGCCCGCGCGCCACGCAGGCTGGCCATGGAGTCGACGGTGAGCACGAGCAGGGCGAGCCACACGATGCCGAAGCCGATCCAGCGCTCACGCGGCATGTGCTCGCCCAGCAGCAGCACGGCGCACAGGAGCTGCATCACGGGGGTGAAGAACTGGATGAGCCCGATCGTGACGAGCGGGATGCGGCGAGCAGCGGCTGCGAAGCACAGCAGCGGCACGGCGGTGACGACACCCGAGAGCACGAGAAGGGCGGTGTGGGTGGCGCCGTGGTGACCGAACTCGAGGCTGCTGCGCGCCGAGAGCACGAGCAGCAGCACGACGGCGACCGGCGCCAGCACGACCGTCTCGACGGTGAGCCCGTGGACCGCGTCGAGGCTGACGCCCACCTTCTTCTTGGTGAGGCTGTAGAGCGCGAAGGAGCAGGCGAGCGCCAACGCCACCCACGGCACGCGCCCGCCGACGATGCCGAGGAACGCGGCCGCCACGAAACCGATGCCGACGGCGACCCACTGCAGCCACCGCAGCCGTTCGCCGAGGACCACCACCCCGAGAGCGACGGTGACGAGCGGGTTGAGGAAGTAGCCGAGCGCCGCCTCCGACGTGTTGCCCGAGGTCACCGCCCCGACGTAGACGACCCAGTTGACGGCGATGAGCACCGCCGCGACTGCCGTGCCGGCGAGCAGCCGTGGCCGGCGCAGCAGCGGCCGCACCCACCCGAGGTCGCGGCCCACGAGCAGCAGGACGACACAGAAGAGCAGGGTCCAGAGGATGCGGTGGGCGAGGATCTCCCAGGCACCCGCCGGCTTGAGCGCGTCGAAGTAGAGCGGGAAGAGCCCCCAGATCCCGTATGCCGCGAAGCCCAGGAGCGTGCCCCGCCTGACCTCGCTGTGGGGCGAGGTGGGGATCGCACCCGCGGCCTCGAGCGAGTCGGCGCGCGCGGGGGCGAGACCGGTGTCGCGTTCGGTGGAGGTCACGAACCCGCCGGGGTGGCGACGGTCCAGGTGTCGCGCCCCGCCAGCAGCGCATCGATGTCGGCGTCGGTGATCTCGTTGGTGCGTGCCGAGGAGATCTGCTCGCGCAGCGCGTCGTCGTAGGTCGGACGCTGCACGTTGCGGAAGACGCCCATCGGCACGTGGCCGAGGTCGGGGCTGTCGAGGCGCGAGAGCGCGAACGCCGCCGACGGGTCCTGCGCCGACACGTCGTGCCGGACGATGCGGGCCGGGTCGGCGTCGGCACGCGGCACGACGGCGAGCGAGCCGCGGTCGTCACGCACCACGACGTTGTCGCCTGCGGCGACCTCCTCACCGTCGACGAGGTGCAGGATGCGGGCGGCGGCCTCGGTGCGGTCCTTGAGGACGTCGAAGACGCCGTCGTTGAAGATCGGGCAGTTCTGGTAGATCTCGACGAGAGCCGAACCCCGGTGCTCGGCGGCGGCGCGCAGCACCGAGGTCAGGTGCTGGCGGTCGGAGTCCATCGTGCGAGCGACGAAGCTGGCCTCGGCCCCGAGCGCGAGCGACACGGGGTTGAAGGGCGTGTCGAGCGAGCCGAGCGGCGTCGACTTCGTCACCTGGCCGACGTGCGACGTGGGGGAGTACTGCCCCTTGGTCAGGCCGTAGATCTCGTTGTTGAAGAGCAGGATCTTGAGGTTGACGTTGCGGCGCAGCGCGTGGATGAGGTGGTTGCCACCGATCGAGAGCGCGTCGCCGTCACCGGTGACGACCCAGACCGAGAGGTCCTCGCGGGTCGCGGCGAGCCCCGTCGCGATGGCCGGGGCGCGGCCGTGGATCGAGTGCATGCCGTACGTGTCGAGGTAGTACGGGAAGCGCGAGCTGCAGCCGATGCCCGAGACGAAGACGATGTTCTCGCGCTTGAGGCCGAGCTCGGGCAGGAAGCCCTGCACGGCGGCCAGGATCGCGTAGTCGCCGCAGCCCGGGCACCAGCGCACCTCCTGGTCGGACGTGAAGTCCTTCTTCGTCAGCGCGGTGCCGTCGGCGAGGCGCGGCACGCCGGCGGTGCCCGGGGCACCCGGGGAAGCGGCCGGCATACCGAGGTCGGTGGTCACTGGGCGGTCTCCTTCAGGTGCGCGTCGCTGAGCGACGCGACGGCGGTCGCGATGACGTCGGCGAGCTCGCCTGCCTGGAACGGCAGGCCGCGCACCGACGTGTGCGACTCGACGTCGACGAGGTACTTCGCGCGGAGCAGCAGCGCGAGCTGGCCGAGGTTCATCTCGGGCACGATGACGCGCTCGTAGCGGCGCAGCACCTCTCCGGTGTTGGCGGGGAACGGGTTGAGGTGGCGCAGGTGCGCCTGCGCGACACGGACGCCGGTGTTGCGGGCCAGTCGCACCGCGGCCGAGACGGGGCCGAACGTCGAGCCCCAGCCGAGCACGAGCACGTCGGCGTCGGCGGTGGGGTCGTCGACCTCGAGCGGCGCGATCGTGTCGGCGATGCCGTCGATCTTGGCCTGCCGCAGGCGCGTCATGTGGTCGTGGTTGTCGGGGTCGTAGGAGATGTTGCCCGTGACGTCGGCCTTCTCGATGCCGCCGACGCGGTGCTCGAGGCCCGGCGTGCCCGGGATCGCCCACGGCCGCGCCAGCGTCTCGGGGTCGCGCAGGTACGGGTGGAAGACCGGCTCGCCCTTGTCGTCGGTCGCGTTGGGCTCCGTCGCGAACTCGACCGCGATGTCGGGCAGCTCCGACGTGCGCGGCAACCGCCACGGCTCGGAGCCGTTGGCGAGGTAGCCGTCGGAGAGCACGATGACGGGCGTGCGGTAGGTCGTCGCGATGCGGACGGCCTCGACGGCGATGTCGAAGCAGTCGGCGGGCGTCGAGGGAGCGACGACGGCGACCGGCGACTCGCCGTTGCGGCCGAAGAGGGCCTGGAGCAGGTCGGCCTGCTCGGTCTTGGTCGGCAGGCCCGTCGAGGGGCCGCCGCGCTGGATGTCGCAGACGATGAGCGGCAGCTCGAGCGACACGGCCAGGCCGATCGTCTCGGCCTTGAGCGCGAGGCCCGGGCCCGACGTCGTCGTGACGCCGAGCGCCCCGCCGAAGCTCGCGCCGAGCGCGGCGCCGACGCCGGCGATCTCGTCCTCGGCCTGCATCGTCGCGACGCCGTAGCGCTTGAGACCGGCGAGGGTGTGGAGGATGTCGGAGGCCGGGGTGATGGGGTAGGAACCGAGGAAGAGCGGCAGGTGCGCGCGGTGCGCCGCCGCGACGAGGCCGAGCGAGAGCGCCACGTTGCCGGTGACGTTGCGGTAGGTGCCCGCCGCCATCGAGGCGGCCGCGACCTCGTAGGACACGGCGAAGTCCTCGGTGGTCTCGCCGTAGTTGAAGCCGGCCCGCAGGGCGGTCAGGTTGGCCTCGAGGATCTCGGGCTTGTCGGCGAACTTCGCCTTGAGGAACGCCTCGGTGCCGTCCATGGGCCGCGTGTAGAGCCACGACAGCAGGCCCAGCGCGAACATGTTCTTCGCGCGCTCCTTCTCCTTGCGGGTCAGGTCGGTGAACGACGCGAGCGCCTCGACGGCGATCGACGTCAGCGCCACCGGGTGCACGTGGTAGCTCTCGAGCGAGCCGTCGTCGAGGGGGCTCTCGGTGTAGCCGACCTTGGAGAGGTTGCGCTTGGTGAACTCGTCGGTGTTGACGATGATCGTCGCGCCGCGCGGCAGGTCGCGCAGGTTCGCCTTGAGCGCGGCGGGGTTCATGGCGACGAGCACGTCGGGGGCGTCGCCCGGCGTGAGCACGTTGTGGTCGGCGAAGTGCAGCTGGAAGCTCGACACGCCCGGCAGGGTCCCCTGGGGGGCTCGGATCTCGGCCGGGAAGTTCGGCAGCGTCGACAGGTCGTTGCCCAGCAGCGCGGTCTGCGACGTGAAGCGGTCGCCGGTCAGCTGCATGCCGTCGCCGGAGTCGCCGGCGAATCGGATGACCACGCGATCGAGCTTCTGGACCAGTTTGGTGCTCATGCTCTGAGACGTCCTCGAACTTCCCTACGATTGCCTGCCCGTAGCCCTTTGCGGCGGGCAATTTCCATGCTAGTTCGTGCCTTGTTCAACTTTGCACACTTGCCATCACGTGGACATCACGCAGGCATCACGGAGTCTCGACACCCGGCCGCCTCCTCACGGGCGGGGGACGGGCCTCGACCACACGGCATACCGGGACCGGGCATGGATAGGCTGGCCGACATGTCCGGGTACCTTGCCGTCGCAGCGGTGCTGGGCGCAGGCGTCCTGCTCGTCACGGCCGCGATGGTCGCCCGACGCCTGCTGGCCCCGCGTGCCCCGCACGCCGCCAAGCTGACGACGTACGAGTCGGGTGTCGACCCCGTCGGCGAGGGCTGGGCGCAGACGAAGGTGCGCTACTTCGTCTTCTCCTTCCTCTACGTCGTCTTCGCCGTCGACGCCGTCTACCTCTTCCCGTGGGCCACGGTGATCCGCGACGCCGCCCTCGGCCGCGCCAGCCTCGTCGAGATGGCCATCTTCATCGGCGTCATCGTGCTCGGGCTGGCCCACGCCGCACGCCGCGGCCTGCTGAGGTGGGTGTGATGGCGAGCGACAACAGCGGCGCCCACCCCGTCGACCTGCCGATGCCTACCATCGGGCCGGCGTCGATGGGCGTGCTCGGTGGTCACGCCCCCAAGCCGGTCAAGGTCGTGCTCAACTGGGGCCGGCGGTACTCCCTCTGGGTCTTCAACTTCGGGCTCGCGTGCTGTGCCATCGAGTTCATCGCCGCCTCGATGGGGCGCCACGACTTCATCCGCCTCGGCGTCATCCCGTTCGCGCCCGGTCCGCGGCAGGCCGACCTCATGGTCGTGTCGGGCACCGTCACCGACAAGATGGCCCCCGCGATCCGCCGGCTCTACGACCAGATGCCCGAGCCGAAGTACGTCATCTCCTTCGGCGCCTGCTCCAACTCCGGCGGCCCCTACTGGGACTCGTACTCGGTGACGAAGGGCGTCGACCAGATCGTGCCCGTCGACGTCTACGTGCCCGGCTGCCCGCCGCGACCGGAGGCCCTGCTGCACGGCATCATCCGCCTCCAGGAACAGATTGCGAGCGAGCGCCTGTCGGCGCAGAAGCTGAGGGGCAGGTATGCCGGCACGCGGGTCGGGAGCGCCGGCGACGTCCGTCGTCCGTTGCTCCGGCGCGGTGCCGTGAACGGCGGCGGTGGCCGATGAAGGTCACCGAGGTGCGCGACGTCCCGCTCGGGGAGTGGTCGAGCACGGTGCTCGCGCTCCGCGAGGAGGGCTACGCGTACTTCGACTGGCTGACGGCCGTCGACGAGACCGACCGCGGGGGAGGCGAGGAGGCCGCCGGCGAGCGCGACGTCGCCGGCTTCGACGTCGTCTGCCACCTCGTCGACACGCGCGAACCGGGCCGGCTGCCGTCGGTCCTCGTGCGCACCCGTGCCCCCGAGGGACTGCCGGTGCCGTCGCTGACCCCGATCTTCCGGGGCGCGGCGTGGCACGAGCGCGAGACCCACGAGATGTTCGGCATCGACTTCGACGGCTTCGACGACGGCACCGGACTCGGGCTGC
>JABFXB010000548.1 GCA_013361975.1 Dermatophilaceae bacterium | reverse complement strand
GAAGGATCTCCGACACCCGCGACGCCAACGGCGCTCACGACTCCCAACTGGAGGGGCTGCGCGGTGCCGTCGAGCACCAGGTAGCCGCGGCCCGGCCTGCGCTCGACCGGCACGTCCAAGCGCACCCCGAGCACGTCGCCGTCGGTCGGGACCCCGGGCTGGAGCAGCACTCCGCACCCGTCGCGCGCGACCTCGGCGATGAGCCCGCGGAAGGCGACGTTGGCGCGGGCGAGGTCAGCGCCGACGGCGACGAGACCGCGGGTGTTCTCGACGAGGCGGGTTGCCTCGACGAGGGCGGTTTCGACGGGGCTGGCGTCGACGGAGTCGCCGTCGTCGACGAGCAGGCACAGGTCGGGATCGAGCCGGCGAGCCGCCACCAGCTCGCCGGCGTCGTACTGCGAGAGGTGGGGCAGGCCCCGCGCCCGGGCCCAGTCCGAGAGCGGGGAGCGGCGCGGGCAGACGGTGAGCACGGGGCGTCCGCGGTCGAGCAGCACCTCGCCGAGGGTGACCAGGGTTGACGAGCGCCCCGACCGGCTGGGACCGGCCACGAGCAGGCGACGCACCGACCCGAGCGGTAGTGACAGGGGCGCCGGCTCGTCCCCGCCCACCCCGATCACGAGGTGGTCGCGGTCACCGAGCGACGGGGTCGTGTCGACCCGGTCGGGGAGGGCCCGAATGCGCCACGGACCACCAGGTCCTGCGCAGTCCGCCCGCAGGGCCTCGGCAGCCTGGTCGACGGCGGCGGTGGTGTCGAGGGCCGAGGGGCTCGGGCCGGGATGGGCGAGCTGAACCTCGTGACCCGTGAGCACGTCCACGGCCCGACCTGCGGGTCGCCCGACCACCGCCTGGGCAGGAGTCAGGCCGGCGAGGGCGAGGTCGAGCGGGTCGGGCAGGTGCAGCACGAGCCGCCGCGTGAGCAGGCCCGGTAGCCGGCCGGAGACGACGGCCCGGCCGCCCGCCACCACGAACTGCACGCCGGCTGAAGGGCCGTCGCGCAGCAGCCGGTGGAGGGTGTCGAGGGTGGCGCCGTGGTCGATGGCGGCCAGCGCCTCCTCGAGGGACTCCCAGCCGTCGACGAGCACGACGGTGTGGCTGGCGCCGGGTTCCGCGCCGTCGACGACCCGGGCGAGCCGCGAGATGAGCCGGCGGCACAGCGCGGGGTCGGTGGCGTCGGCGATGGTGCCGACGTGCGGCAGGCCGTGGAGGCCGGAGCACGGGCCGGCCACGCCCTGCAGCACGTGGAGGTGGACGTCCTCGGGCCGGAGACGGCGTGCGAGGCCGAGGGCCAGCGTCACGAGCGTCGTCGACCGCCCGCTGCGGGGGCCGCCGGCCAGACCCAGGTGCTGGCCGTCACCGAGGTGCCACGCGTAGAGCTCGCGGCGCTGCTCCGACGGAAGGTCGACGAGACCGAGCGGCACGCCGGGCGCTGCGGTGGCACCGGCGATGGCAGAGGTGACGTCGGTGACCACGGCCCGTTCCTCGAGGGAGGCGGCGGGCAGAGTCGAGGGGAGAGGCGGCAGCCACGGTGGAGCCGGTGGAGCGATGCCAAGGCGGTCGGCCGCCGCGACCGCCGCGTCGACGACCGCGGCGAGCTCGGTCACCGGGCCGGCGACCGCGTCGTCGTCACTCGGGCCCGGGAAGGTCGCCGCGGCGAGCAGGTCGCGCGGGACCACGCGCGGACGGTTCGGGGAGGTGCTCGGGTCGCGCAGTGCGGCCCCCAGGTAGGCGCACTGCATCAGCGTGAGCGGGTCGTCGCCGCTTCTGGCGCAGGCCCGCCCGGGTGCCCGAGGGTCGAGGGCGGCGGCGTCGGGGGCGTCGATGACGTCGACGCTGTCGCTGCGGTCACGGACTCGCAGGGCGATCCGCAGGGCGATGTTGGCACGCATGTCGGCGGAGACGATGCCGGCGGGGCGTTGGGTGGCGAGCACCAGGTGCAGGCCCAGCGACCGCCCCAGCGCCGCGACCCGCACGAGGCCGCTGACGAAGTCGGGGAACTCGTCGGCGAGCGCCTTGAACTCGTCGACGACGATGACGAGGCGGCCGAGCGGAGGCAGGTTCTCGCGTACGGAGGTGGCACGACGGTAGTCGGCAAGGTCCTTGGCACCTGCCCGGGCGAGCAGGCGCTCACGGCGCTTCATCTCGGCGTCGAGGGAGGTGAGGGCACGGGCCGTGAGGACGGCGTCGAGGTCGGTCACCAGACCGACGGTGTGGGGCAGCCGTGCGCAGTCGCTGAAGGCGGAGCCGCCCTTGTAGTCGACGAGCACGAAGGCGAGCTCGTCGGGTCGGTTGGTCACGGCGAGGCCGGTGACGAGGGCCTGGAGCAGCTCGGACTTGCCCGAACCCGTGGTGCCACCGACGAGAACGTGGGGACCGTCGACCGCGAGATCGATGCGGTGGTGGCCCCGGGGCGTGCGGCCCACGAGAGCCGACGGGGTCCCGAAACCGGCCGCCCACGCCGCCGACAGACCGTCGGGGGTGACGGCCTCGACGCCGGCCTGCCGGTGCAGCTCGACGAACGACACCTCGCGGGGCAGCGCGGCCGTGCCGGCCTCGGGGGTCGCGTCGGCGAGCGGTGCCATCGCGCGGCTCACGCCCTCGAGCCAGCCCACCGACGGGAGGTCGGGCACCACGGCGTCGAGGCACCCCGCTCCGTCACGCACCGTGGCCCGGAGACCGGTCGGGTCGATCTCGACGACGGCCCGCGACTCGGTCGGCAGAGAGGCCTCGTCCTCGTCGACGCAGACGAACGCGAGCCCGGCGGCGGGGCCGTCGGCCAGCAGGTCCGAGACGCCGGGCACCGCCCGGAGCGCACTGGCGCCGTCGAGAACGACCACGACGTCCGCAGGGTGGCTCCGGTCGGATGACCACTGGCCCTCGCGGGCCGATCGGCGGCTCTCCACCAGGGCGCGGAGCGCCTCGACGTGGACGCACACGTCGTCGGCGCCGCCCGCGATGCGGGGCGCTGCCTCGTCGGACTGGGAGACGTGCGGCAGCTGGGCGGCCCACTCCCAGTCACGGGCCGTCCCCGGTGAGGCGGCGAGCACGTGCAGCGCGAGCCGTCGAGGGGTGTGCCAGGCAGCGACCTGCAGCACCAGGGCACCGGTCAGGGGGAGGGCGTGCCGGCGGAGCCCGGCGATGCCGAGCACCCCTGAGCGTCCGAGGTCGACGAGGGCCGGCACGTCGTCCACCTCGGGAGGTGCGTCGACGACCTCGCCCTGCAGCTCCACACGCGCCCGCTGGCGCGCCGTGCCGACGCGCAGCACGAGGTGGTCGGCGTCACCGGGTCGGCGCTCCCAGAGACGGGTGGCGCGCCGGCGCACCGTCGCCTCGACGTGACCGAGGTCGGGGTGCTCCCGTCGCCGTCGCGCAGCGTCGTCGAGGGCCGCCTCGCCGAGGTCGGCCCGCACCCGGTCCAGCGCGACGGCGTGCTCCCTGACCTGTCGCCGGTGCGAGGTGCGGCCGGCCCTCCGGTCGCTCCACCACTGGCCGAGCAGGAGGACGGGCGACATCAGCGCGAAGAGGAGCAGCGCGGGGGAGGAGAGGGCCAGGGCCAGCACGGCAGAGAGGACCAGCGGCGCGAAGGACGCGAGGAGCGGCATACGGCCGTGCTCGGGACGGGTGGGCGGCGCCGGGAAGGTGATGGTCACCGGAGGGCGTGTGTCGACGAAGCGGGGCCGACGGTGGACTCGCACCTGCCCGCCGACCAGCTCGTGGTGACCGGGCCGCACGTCGACCGGTCCCAGCACCATGGTGGTGGAGCCCAGGCGGAGGTGCCGGCCCTCGCTGAGCACGACACCCCCGGGCGGCACGACGACGCCGTCCAGGAGTGACGGGTTCGTCGTTCCGAGGTCGCGCACGCGGACTCCCTCGGCACAGACGTCGACGACGGCGTGGGCGCGCGAGACGCCGGGGTCGTCGAGGCGCACGTCCGCCGAGGCGGCACGGCCGACCACGTGCTCCCCGCGGCCGAGTCGGATGACCCGTCCGGCGCCGCCGCCGCTGACGACCCGCAGCTCGACCGCGCGACTCTCGTACCGTCGGGGTCTCGCCTGGCCTCGGGGGTCCACCGTGAGCAGGGCGCCCCGGACCAGCGGGAGCTCACCGACGCGGTCGTGGTCGCGCACCACGACGCCCTGGATGCTGAACGAGACCTCCTCGCAAGACCGCTCGGTCAAACCCGCGGCGGCGGCAAGGGGAGCGCGCACCTCGGCGAACGAGGTGCCCTCGGCAGCCTCGATCGTGACGTGGCGCGGTGCGGAGCCCAGGCGCTCCGGGTCGATGACGGTCACCGTCAGGTGCACGTGTGCCTCCTCGTGTCCCGGCCATGGCACCGCGTTCCCGGGCGGCGGTCATCAGTTCGTGCACAGCTGTGGACGGCAACCGGCACGCAGCCGCGCGGGGCGCTACGGTGTCGCGCCCGCCGGGGTCCGTCGGCCGGCCGCCCCACCTCGACGAGACCTGGCTGTGGATCGCCGGAGCGGGTGGGGTCACGGGTCGCCTAGCTTGGACGCGCCAGATCCGGAGACACCGGGCAGGATGGCCGCGAAGCAACTCACAGGGTTTCAGGGGAACGCATGT
This sequence comes from Dermatophilaceae bacterium, assembly GCA_013361975.1. Classification (GTDB taxonomy): domain Bacteria; phylum Actinomycetota; class Actinomycetes; order Actinomycetales; family Dermatophilaceae; genus Terrabacter. Next base: position 2,993 of record JABFXB010000548.1, on the reverse strand, counting down.
CGACACACGAAGCGGTGCGCCACGTCGAGGGCGAGGTCCGTGAGCTGATCCGCCGGTCGGGGCTCGACCCTGCGAGCGACGCCAAGGCCGTGCGCCGTCTCGTGCAGGACGCCGTCCAGGACTACGACGAGCGCTCGCTCCACGGCGGCCTGCCGTCGCTCGGCGACCAGCGACTGGCCGTGCACTCGATCCTCGCTGTGGTCGCCGGCTACGGGCCGCTCCAGCAGTACTTCGACGACCCGACGGTCGAGGAGATCTGGATCAACGAGCCCAGCAAGGTGTTCGTGGCCCGCGGAGGCATCTCCGAGCTGACCCCGACGATCCTCACGGCCGAGGACGTCCGCGACCTCGTGGAGCGCATGCTGAGGACCAGCGGCCGACGGGTCGACCTCAGCAGCCCGTTCGTCGACGCGACCCTCGCCGACGGCTCCCGGCTGCACGTCGTCATCCCCGACATCAGCCGGACCCACTGGCAGGTCAACATCCGCAAGTTCGTCGTCAAGGCCGACCACCTCGACGACCTCGTCCGGCTCGGCACGATGCCGCGCCAGGCGGCCACCTTCCTCGAGGCGGCGGTCGCCAGCGGCCTCAACGTCCTGGTCGCGGGCGGAACCCAGGCCGGAAAGACGACTCTGCTCAACTGCCTGGCCGCGGCGATCCCGCCCCGCGAGCGCGTGGTCACCTGCGAAGAGGTCTTCGAGCTGAAGATCCCGCAGCGCGACGTCGCCTCCATGCAGTGCCGGCAGCCCAGCCTCGAGGGCACCGGCGAGGTGCCGCTGCGTCGGCTCGTCAAGGAGGCCCTGCGCATGCGCCCCTCGCGCATCATCGTGGGGGAGGTGCGGCAGGAGGAGAGCCTCGACCTGCTCATCGCCCTCAACAGCGGGGTGCCCGGCATGTGCACCGTCCACGCGAACAGTGCCCGCGAGGCCGTCACCAAGATGTGCACGCTGCCGCTGCTCGCCGGCGAGAACGTGTCGAGCAGGTTCGTCGTCCCGACCGTGGCCGCGGCGGTCGACATCGTCGTGCACGTGGCTCTCGAGCGTGACGGTGTGCGCCGCGTGCGTGAGATCGTCGCGGTGCCGGGTCGGGCCGAGGGCGACGTCATCGAGATCGCCGACCTGTTCGTCACGCGCGACGGAGGGCTGCGGCGCGCCGACGGTTTCCCGCCGCACCGTGAGGCCTTCGAACGGGCCGGCTACGACGTGGCCGCACTGCTGGGCCAGGTCCACCCGTGATCCCGCCCCTCGCCATCGGGCTGCTCCTCGGCGCCGGCACCTTCTTCGTCTACTGGTCGTTCTGGCCGCAGGAACCGGCTCGGGAGCGCACCCGTCAGGGCGGCTTCAAGGCGCAGCTGCGCGACCACCTGCACCAGGCCGGCTACGCCTCGCTGACGCCGGTGAACCTCGTGGTCGGGTCGTTCGTCCTGCTCGCCTTCACGTTCGTGCTCGTCGCTGCACTCACCCGCGTCGTGCCGATCGCCCTGTGCTTCGGCCTCATGGCGGGGGCGCTCCCGATCTCGCTCGTGCGCATGCGAGCGCGCAAGCGCCGCAACAAGCTTCGTGACCTGTGGCCCGACGTCGTCGACAACATCACCTCCGGTGTGCGGGCCGGTCTGGCCTTGCCAGAGGCGCTCTCGCAGCTGTCGGTCCGGGGTCCGGTGGAGCTGCGGCCGGCGTTCGCTGCGTTCGCCGAGGACTACCGCACCACGGGCCGTTTCCACGACTGCCTCGACCGCCTCAAGGACCGGCTCAGCGACCCGGTCGGCGACCGCATCGTCGAGTCGCTCCGCATCGCCAGGGAGGTCGGCGGCAGCGACCTCGGCAAGCTGCTGCGCACCCTGTCGTCCTTCCTGCGCGAGGACGCCCGCACCCGGGCCGAGCTCGAGACCCGTCAGAGCTGGACGATCAACGCCGCGCGCCTGGCCGCAGGCGCGCCCTGGGTCATCCTCGGACTGCTGGCCCTCAACGGCAGCTCGCTCGAGGCGTACTCATCGCCGACCGGGTGGGTGGTGCTCGCCGTCGGGGCGGGGCTGTGCGTCGTCGCCTACCGGGCGATGGTCTGGATCGGTCGGCTGCCCGAGGAAGAGCGGGTGCTGCGGTGAACGGCGTCGCAGAGCGCGTGGCGAACGTCCTGCGGGACGGCTGGTCCTGGACCGGCGCCGCCGCGGGCGTGCTCCTGCTCGCGGGTGTCGCGCTGGTGGTCGCCGGCCTCCCGGCGAGCCGGCGGCCGACGCTCGACGACCGCCTCGAGCCCTACCTGCGTGACACCCCTCGCCCGTCCAGCCTGCTGTCCCGACCCGCGCCGGCCCGGGGGCCGTTCGGCTTCGGAGAGCTGTTCGCGCCCTACGTCAGCCGGCTCGGCGCACGCGTCGGGGCGGTGCTGGGCGGGGCGCCGTCCGTCGAGCGACGACAGCTGCGGGCGGGTAAGCCCGCCGACGTCGACCGGTTCCGCGCCGAGCAGGTCATGGCCGGTGCCCTCGGCGGCATCGGCGGACTGGTCTTCACCGGCGTGGTCGCGGTCGCGCAGCGGCGCTTCCCGGTGCCGGTCCTCGTGTCCATGGTGCTGGTGGGAGTCCTCGGTGGCATCACGGTCCGCGACTACCTCCTCACCCGCGCCGCTGCCCGCCGTGAGGCGCGCATGCTGACCGAGTTCCCCACCGTGGCAGAGCTGCTCGCGCTTGCCGTGAGCGCCGGCGAGGGCGCAGTCGGTGCACTCGAACGCGTCTGCCGGCTGTCCCAGGGTGAGCTGTCCGACGAGCTGAGGCGGTGCCTGGCCGACGCCCGTGCAGGCGCGAACCTCCCCACCGCGCTCCAGGGCCTTGCCGACCGCACCGGCCTGATGAGCCTCACCCGCTTCGTCGACGGCATCGTCGTCGCGGTCGAGCGCGGCACGCCGCTCGCCGAGGTGCTGCGCGCCCAGGCGCAGGACGTGCGCGAGGACGGCCGCCGCACCCTCATGGAGCAGGGAGGGCGCAAGGAGATCTACATGATGGT
>JABFXB010000501.1 GCA_013361975.1 Dermatophilaceae bacterium | reverse complement strand
GTCGGGTCCCCGATGGCGCCCAGGAGGATCGCGTCGTGGCCGCGGAGCTCGTCGAGCACCGAGTCGGGCAGCGTCTCGCCCGTGGCGTGCCAGCGGCGGGCGCCCAGGTCGTAGTCGGTGGTCGCGAACTTCGGGCCACCGGAGCCGGTCACCGCGTCGAGCACCTTGAGTCCCTCGGCCACGACCTCGGGGCCGATGCCGTCACCGCCGATCACGGCGATCGAGTAGGCGTCCTTGACCTGCGTCTCTCCCATGTCGTCAGCCTAGATCTCGTCTTGTGATGTGGAACGCGCGTCTCACTTCCTGAACGACGACGAAGGCCCCCTGCCCAACTGGGGCGGGGGGCCTTCGGCAGGCGGCAGGGGCCGGGACTCAGTCCTCGGTGTGGCCCTGGTCGCGCAGGTCCATCGACTCCTGCAGTGCCTGACGGGCTGCCTTGGCGTCTTCGCTCATGGTGATCACGTCTTTCGAGTTGCCTTGCTGTTCGGGTGGTCTCAGGGGCTCGAGCCCGGGTGGGCGAGCCAGTCAGCACGAGGGTGCGCGGGATCTCCGCGGCGAGGTGCTGACTACCTGGACTCGCCGCGGCGGGGAATAAGTACGACCTGCCGCGTCATGCGTTTCACGGTACGCCGCGCTACCAGCGGGTAAAGGGGGTTTCCAGAAAATGAGACGCGTTGTCCACCATCCGTTCAGTCGGTCGTGCGACACGTGTCGCGCGTCGTGCGGGCGCCGGCGGCGCAGCGGCGCCTCCCCCGCTTGCGTGGCCGGGGACCGTAGGCTCGCCGCGTGAGCGCTCACCAGCCCGACTCGCACGCCGCCGCCACGCACCAGCCGCCCGTTCACCCCACCGACCCGCACGACCGTCACGGCCGCCACGCGGTCCCCGGGGTGCCTTTCGACGACGAGGCCCGCTGGATCGCCGTGACGCCGGGCAACGCCCGGCGCGTGACGGTCATCGTCCTGTCGGCCGTGGTCCTGCTGTCGATCGCCACCTGGGCCTTCCACGCCCTCGCGAGCTTCCTCTTCCTGCTCCTGCTCGCGTGGCTCGTGTCGATCGCGATGGAGCCGGTGGTGCTCTGGCTCGCTTCCCGGGGGATGAAGCGCGGCCTCGCGACGGGGCTGACCATGCTCGGGATGCTGCTGCTGTTCGCCGGGCTCGCCGAGCTCTTCGGCCAGGTGTTCGTCTCACAGCTCTCGCAGCTGTCGTCGCAGCTGCCGGGTGCGGTGACCTCGGCCCTCGACTGGGTCAACTCGACGTTCGGCACCACCTTCGACCTCGAACAGGTACGCCAGGCCCTCAACCTCACGCCCGACAAGCTCGGCGAGCTCGCCGGCCGCTACGGCGGCGGCATCGTCGGCGTCTTCGGCTCGCTGCTGACCTTTCTCTTCGACAGCCTGACGATCCTCGTCTTCGCCTACTACCTGTCGGCCGACAGCCCCCGCCTGCGACAGACCATCGGGTCGTGGCTGCCCCAGCGCTACCAACGCGTCTTCATCACGGTGTGGACGATCTCGGTCGAGAAGACCGGCGGCTACGTCGTCTCGAAGCTGCTCCTGGCCGCGCTCTCGGCCGTGTTCCATGCGGCGTTCTTCTGGGTCATCGACGTCCCGTTCTGGCTGCCGCTGGGTGTGTTCGCCGGCATCGTCGGCCAGTTCATCCCCACCATCGGCACGTACATCGGCGTCGCGCTGCCCGCGCTCTTCGCGCTGCTCGACAAGCCGATCAACGCCGTGTGGATCGCCCTTTTCGCGACGGTCTACCAGCAGCTCGAGAACTACGTGTTCACACCGCGCATCAGCCGCCGCACCATGGACGTCCACCCGGCGGTCGCGCTCGGCTCCGTCATCGCGGGCGCGGCGCTCTTCGGCGCGATCGGTGCGCTCATCGGCATCCCGATCGCCGCCGTCGCGCTCGCGATCATCGACACCTTCAGCAAGCGGCACGACCTCGTCCCGGAGCTCGCCGAGCTCGACACGTCCGAAGACGACGACGACTCCGGACCCGACGCCGACGACCCGCAGGACGGGACCGGCGTCCCAGGGGAGGACGCCCGGCGCCCGTGACGGGGCCGGTGGACGAGCGCGCGGCCGTGCGTCAGCCCTGCAGGTCGACGACCGAGAACGTCCGCGCCTGGACGACCTCGCCGAGCTCCACCGCCAGCGCCGCCGGGACGGCGCTGTCGACGTTGAGCACGCCGATGGCGCGGTCCCCCTGGCGTGAGACCTGCATGCCACCGATGTTGATGTCGGCGTCGCCGAGGATGCGACCGATGTTGCCGATGACGCCGGGGCGGTCGGAGTACTCGAAGACGAGCATGTGGTCGGTGAGCGGCACCTCGAGGTCGTAGCCGTTGACACCGACGAGCTTCTCGACGAGCTTCGGACCGGTCAGGGTGCCCGACACCGAGACGACGGTGCCGTCGGCGAGGGTGCCGCGCAGTGTCGTGACGTTGCGGAAGTCGCCCGAGTCGGGGTCGGTGACGAGGCGAACGACGCAGCCACGCTGCTCGGCGAACACCGGGGCGTTGACGTAGGTCACGGGATCCTCGACGACGTCGGTGAACAGGCCCTTGAGGGCGACGAGCTTCCAGACGTCGACGTCGTGCTCGATGATCTCGCCGCGCACGTCGACGTCGAGCTGGGAGGGCACACTGCCCGCGATGGCCGTGAACATCCGCCCCAGCTTCTCCACCAGCGGGATGCCGGGGCGCACCTCCTCCGCGATGAAGCCGCTGCTCACGTTGACCGCGTCGGGCACGAGCTCGCCGCCGAGCGCGAGGCGTACCGACCTCGCGACGGCGATGCCCGCCTTCTCCTGGGCCTCCTCGGTGGAGGCGCCCAGGTGGGGCGTCACGACGACGGACTCGTGTCCGAAGAGCGGCGACTCGGTGGTCGGCTCGGTCGCGAACACGTCGATGCCGGCGCCGGCCACGCGGCCCTCCGAGATCGCCCGCGCCAGCGCCGCCTCGTCGACGATGCCCCCGCGCGCCGCGTTGACGATGCGCACCGACGGCTTGACCTTCGCGAGCGACTCCTCACCGATGAGCCCGAGGGTCTCGGGCGTCTTCGGCAGGTGGATCGTGATGAAGTCGGACTGGGCGAGCAGCTCGTCGAGGCCGACGAGCTGGGCTCCGAGCTGGCCGGCCTTGGCGGGCGACGCATAGGGGTCGTAGGCCAGGATCTTCATGCCGAAGCCCTTGAGCCGCTCGGCCACCAGGGCGCCGATGCGACCGAGGCCGACCACGCCGACCGTCTTGTCGAGCAGCTCGACGCCGGTGTACTTGCTGCGCTGCCAAGCCCCGCCCTTGAGTGCCTGGTTGGCGGGGGCGATGTTCCGGGCCGTCGCGAGGAGCAGTCCGACCGCGAGCTCGGCGGCCGAGGTGATGTTGGAGGTCGGCGCGTTGACGACCATCACGCCGGCCTGCGTGGCCGACTGCACGTCGACGTTGTCGAGACCCACCCCAGCCCGAGCGATGACCTTGAGCCGCCTCCCTGCCGCGATCGCCTCGGCGTCCATCCTCGTCGCGGAGCGGATCAGGACGGCGTCGACGTCGGCGAGGGCCGGGAGCAGGGCGTCGCGGTCGGCCCCGTCGACGGAGCGCACCTCGAAGTCGGGGCCCAACGCCTCGATCGTTGCGGGCGACAGCTCTTCGGCGATGAGGACGACGGGCTTGCTCACAGGAGTTTCCCTTTCCGAGAGGGGATGCCGTGGAGGCCGAGGGCCTGGTGCGTCGCGGACGCGGCGGTAGGCGGCACCGCACCGTGCCGTCGGCGAGTCTAGGCGGTGCCGTGTCGGGAATCACCTGTGGCAACCAGCATGTGAACACCGCGCCGCCCGATGGCGCACGCGAGTCTCGCTGTGCTGCAGAAGTTTTCGCGCCGCAACGTGCGACGACCGGCCACCCCACGAACGGGTGGCCGGCCGCCAGGCGGAACGGTGGTCAGCGCGCGGCCGAACCCTCGGTGTAGTCGGAGTCGGTCTGCTTGACCCACGCCATGAGCTTGCGCAGCTCGCGTCCCGTCGCCTCGATGGGGTGCTGGGCGCCCTTCTCGCGCAAGGCCTTGAACTCCGGGGCCCCGGCGTCCTGGTCGTCGATGAAGCGCTTGGCGAACGCGCCGTTCTGGATGTCGCCCAGGACGGCCTTCATGTTCTCCTTGACGTGCGGGTCGATGACGCGCGGGCCCGACACGTAGTCGCCGTACTCAGCGGTGTCGGAGACCGACCAGCGCTGCTTGGCGATGCCGCCCTCGATCATCAGGTCGACGATGAGCTTGAGCTCGTGGAGGCACTCGAAGTAGGCGACCTCGGGCTGGTAGCCGGCCTCGACGAGCGTCTCGAAGCCGTACTGGACGAGCTGGCTCGCACCGCCGCAGAGCACGGCCTGCTCACCGAAGAGGTCGGTCTCGGTCTCCTCGGTGAACGTCGTCTTGATGCCGCCGGCGCGCAGGCCGCCGATCGCCTTGCCGTAGGCCTTGGCGAGGTCCCACGCGGTGCCGGACGCGTCCTGCTCGACGGCGAGGAGCACGGGCACCCCACGGCCGTCGGCGAACTCGCGGCGCACGATGTGGCCGGGGCCCTTAGGTGCGACCATCAGCACGTCGGCATCGGCCTCGGGCTTGATGTAGCCGAAGCGGATGTTGAAGCCATGGCCGAAGAGCAGCGCGGCGCCGTCCTTGAGGTTGGGCTGGATGTCGTTCGCGTAGACGGTCCGCTGCACCTGGTCGGGCGTGAGGATGACGACGAGGTCGGCCTCCTTGACGGCGTCGGCGACGGAGGTCACCGCGAGGCCCTCGGCCTCGGCCTTGGCCTTGCTCTTGCTGCCCTCGGCGAGGCCGACGCGAACGTCGACGCCGGAGTCGCGCAGGTTGAGCGCGTGGGCGTGGCCCTGGCTGCCGTAGCCGATGACGGCGACCTTCTTGCCCTGGATGATCGACAGGTCGGCGTCGTCGTCGTAGAACATCTCGGCCATGGTGGCCTTCTCCTTCGGTTGCGGTGTGCGGTGGGTCTGGTGGGTGGGTGGACGGTCAGGCGCTGCGCAGGCTGCGGTCGGTGATCGAGCGCGAACCGCGGCCGACGGCGACCATGCCCGACTGGACGAGCTCCTTGATGCCGAACGGCTCGAGCACGTCGAGCAGGGCGCGCAGCTTCTCGGAGTTGCCGGTCGCCTCGACCACGACCGCGTCGGTGGTCACGTCGACGACCTTGGCCTTGAAGAGCTGGATCGTGTCGATCACCTGGCTGCGCGTCGCCGCGTCGGCGCGGACCTTGACGAGGACGATCTCGCGCTGCACCGAGGCGTGTGGGTCGAGCTCGACGACCTTGAGCACCTCGATGAGCTTGTTGAGCTGCTTGGTCACCTGCTCGAGGGCCGCGCCCTCGACCTCGACGACGACCGTGATGCGGGAGATCTCGGGCAGCTCGGTCGGGCCGACGGCGAGCGAGTTGATGTTGAAGCCCCGGCGCGAGAAGAGCGCGGCGACGCGGGTCAGGACGCCGGGCTTGTCCTCGACGAGCACCGACAGGGTGTGCTTGCTCATGCTCAGTCCTCCCGCTCCCAGACCGGCGCCTCGTGGCGGGCGGCCTGGATCATGTCGTTGCTGACGCCCGCCGGGACCATGGGCCACACCATGGCGTCGCGGTGGACGATGAAGTCGATGACGACCGGTCGGTCGTTCGTCTCGAGCGCCTGCTTGATGACGGCCTCGACCTCCTCCGGCGTCTCGGCGCGCAGGCCGAGGCAGCCGTACGCATCGGCGAGCTTGACGAAGTCGGGCACGCGCTGGCTCATCGGCTGGAGGTCGGTGTTGGAGTAGCGCTCGTTGTAGAAGAGCGTCTGCCACTGGCGCACCATGCCGAGCGAGCTGTTGTTGATGATCGCGACCTTGACCGGGATGTTGTTGATGACACAGGTGGCAAGCTCCTGGTTGGTCATCTGGAAGCAGCCGTCGCCGTCGATGGCCCAGACCGTGCGTTCGGGCTCGGCGACCTTGGCGCCCATGGCCGCCGGCACCGAGAAGCCCATCGTGCCGAGGCCACCCGAGTTGATCCACGCGTTGGGGCGCTCGTAGTGCACGAACTGCGCCGCCCACATCTGGTGCTGCCCGACACCGGCGACGTAGGTCGCCTCGGGACCGGAGAGCGCGCCGATGCGCTCGATGACGTACTGCGGCGAGAGCGTGCCGTCCTCGCTCTCGGTCCAGCCGAGCGGGAAGGTCGCCTTCCACTCGGCGACGCGCTCGCGCCAGGCGGCGAAGTCCCAGGCGCCCGCCTCGGCGGTGGCCCGGTCGAGCGTCACCTGCTCGATGAGGTCCTTGATGACCTCGCCGGCGTCGCCCACGATCGGCACGTCGGCGATGCGGTTCTTCGAGATCTCGGCGGGGTCGATGTCGGCGTGGACCACCTTCGCCTCGGGCGCGAACGTCGACAGCTGGCCGGTCACGCGGTCGTCGAAGCGGGCCCCGAGCGCGATGATGAGGTCGGACTTCTGCAGGGCGGTCACGGCGGCGACGGTGCCGTGCATTCCCGGCATGCCGAGGTTGAGCGGGTTGCTGTCGGGCACCGTGCCGCGCGCCATGAGGGTTGTGACGACGGGGATCTGCGTCAGCTCGACGAGCCGCCGCAGCGCCTCGCTCGCGCCGGCTCGCACGACCCCGCCACCGACGTAGAGGACCGGCCGCCTGGCGGCCGCCATGAGCCGGGAGGCCTCACGGATCTGCTTGCCGTGCGGGCGCAGCACCGGCCGGTAGCCCGGGAGGTCGATCTGCGGCGGCCACGTGAACCTCGTGCGTGACTGGAGGGCGTCCTTGCTGATGTCGACGAGGACGGGACCGGGGCGGCCGGTGCTCGCGACGTGGAACGCCTCGGCGATGGCCTGCGGGATCCTGGCCGGGTCGGTGACGAGGTAGTTGTGCTTGGTGATCGGCATCGTGATGCCGCGGATGTCGGCCTCCTGGAAGGCGTCCGTGCCGATGGCCGCGCTCGCGACCTGGCCGGTGATCGCCACGACAGGGACGGAGTCCATGTGGGCGTCGGCGAGCGGCGTCACGAGGTTGGTCGCGCCCGGCCCGGAGGTCGCCATGCAGACACCGACCTTGCCGGTGGCTGCCGCATAGCCCTCGGCCGCGTGGCCGGCGCCCTGCTCGTGGCGCACGAGGATGTGGCGCACCTTCTTGGAGTCGAGCATCGGGTCGTACGCCGGGAGGATGGCGCCGCCGGGGATGCCGAAGACGGTGTCGCAGCCGATGGCCTCGAGGGAGAGTACGAGCGCCTGCGCCCCGGTGACCTCGATGGCCGGAACGGCCGTGACCGCCTCGACGGACCTGCCGTCGGCGGTGGGTCGGGGACGGGCCATGGAGGCCACGTCAGCGGGCGAGGGCGCCTGCCTGGTCGTGTCGCTCACGATCTCTTCCTTGTCTCGAGAACTCGTCGTCCTGCGGATGTCGTGCTGTTCGGGCTGACTCCAGCCACAAAAAAACCCTTCGGTCCCGTGGGGGGACGGAAGGGAGCGCGCTGACCGGTGGAGCTGGTCGGCGCGCTAGGGAAGTACGAGGAGTCGGGCCACGTGACAACCGTCCTACG
>JABFXB010000214.1 GCA_013361975.1 Dermatophilaceae bacterium | reverse complement strand
GCTCCACCCGCAGCTCCACCCGCAGCTCCACCCGCAGCACCCGGAGGACGACCCCATGACGATGATCGACGTGTCGGCGCAGCCGACGGCCCAGGCCACCGACGTGACCGACACGAGCGGCACCTCACGCCGCCGGCGACGCCGTCGGTCGAAGGTCACCGAGCAGCTCCCACGGCACCTGCGCGCCAACCTCACGGCATACCTCATGATCGCGCCGATGGTCGTGCTGCTCGGCATCTTCGTGCTGTGGCCGCTCGTCTACGCGTTCTACCTCAGCTTCTACGAGATCAGCTTCTACAAGGACGCCGAGTTCGTCGGGCTCGACTTCTACCAGTTCGTTCTCACCGACCCCGAGTTCTACGAGTCGCTCTGGGTGGGCTTCAAGTTCGCTCTGCTCGTCGTGCCCGCGATCCTCGTCCTCGCCCTGCTCTTCGCGAGCTTCATCGCGACCCTGTCGAAGCGGGCGGCGGCCTTCATGAAGACCACGGTCTACGTGCCGGCCGTCGTGTCGAGCGTCGTGGCCGCGATCATCTTCGTGTTCATCTACCAGGACGAGGGCTTCGCGAACTGGTTCATCGGCCTGTTCGGCAAGGGGCCGGTCGCCTGGCTCAACACCGAGGGCAGTGCCCTGCCTGCCGTCGCGATCCCGGCGATCTGGCTCGGCTTCGGTGTCTCGACGCTCATCATGCTGGCCGGCATCCTCGACATCCCCGGCAGCTACTACGAGTCGGCCAAGCTCGACGGCGCCAACTTCTGGCAGCGCACCCGGTTCATCACCATCCCGTCGCTGCGCAACGTCCTCCTCTACCTGCTCGTCACCGGCATCACCCTGACGATCCAGGAGTTCCAGCTGCCGCTCGTCATGACGAACGGCGGCCCCGTCAACGCCACGAACACGCCGAACCTGTACATCTTCAACAGTTTCCGCGATGCGACACCGTACGCGACGAGCTACTCGCTGACGGCCGCGCTGCTGCTCTTCATCGTCATCGGAACCATCTCGATCATCATCTTCCGGGTCGTCAGCTCGGAGAAGTCGTCGGACGCCTGAGCGTCACCGAAAGGAAACCGATGAACCGCCACTGGTACTCCCCGCGTCGTCTGCTCTCCTACGCGCTCGTCGTGGTCATCGCCGTGACCGCGCTCTTCCCCCTCGCGTGGATGGCGATCTCGGGCTTCAAGGGCCAGACCGAGGTGCTCCGCACGCCCTTCCAGTTCTTCCCCGAGGTGTGGAACCTCGACAACTACCGCGCGATCCTCGAGGACCCGGCCTTCGTACGGGCCATGGGGATCACCTTCCTCGGCGCCGTCATCTTCACGGTCGCGAGCCTCGTCGTGAACTCCATGGCGGCGTACGCTTTCGCCCGGCTCGAGTTCACCGCCAAGGGGCTCTGGTGGGTCGTCTGCATCATGCCGATGTTCATCCCGGCCATGGCGATCCTGCTGACCTCTTTCGTGGTCGTGAGCAAGCTCGGCATGCTCGACACGCTGGCCGTGCTCATCGTCCCGGGGGTGGCGGCGAGCGCCCAGATGTTCTTCCTGCGGCAGTTCTACCTGAACATGCCTGCGGCTGTTGAGGAAGCAGCGCTCATCGACGGTGCGACGCGCTGGCAGATCTTCCTGCGGATCTTCGTGCCGCAGTCGCTCGGGCCGTTCGTCGTCGTCGGCATCGCGTCATTCCTCGCCTACTGGAACTCCTACGTGTGGCCGGTGCTCGTCGTCTCCAACCCGGACCTGACCCAGATCATGCAGTACCTCGCGACCTTCCGGTCCGCCCGCGGCAACGAGTGGGGGATGCTCATGGCGGGCTCGACCCTCGCGGCGCTGCCGACGATCATCCTCGTGCTCGTCTTCCAGCGGTACATCGTCAACGGCGTGCGGCTCGCGGGCCTCAAGTGAGGTCGGCCGGGGGCGGACGGCTCGGAAGGCCCCAAGCGCAGGGGTGACGGTGCGACGCCCACTGCGGCCAGGGCGCGGGCGTCGCCGCCGTGGATGGGTCAGGGCGTCGACTGGTCGAGCCGCTCGACCGAGCCGCCCGTCCCGTCGCGGTTGACGAGGAGCACGTAGAGCTCCTTGGCCGAGTCCTCGCCGAACCCGATGACGCCACCGTCGAGGGGTCCGTCGCGCAGCTCGGTGATGACGTTGTCGGCCGTCGAGGGCGAGGCGGGCGTCACGTCGACGCCGAACAGCCTGCCGTGGCGGTTGTCCAGCCGGCGGGTGAAGTCGCCGAAGACGTAGGTGCCCGTGAGGGCCGGCATCGCGGCACCGCGGTAGACGAAGCCGCCGATGACCGCCGTGCCGTCGTCGTGGTCGTAGTTCGCGACGGGCTCTACCAGGCCCGCCTGGGGCGGCTGGGCGAAGACGAACGCGTCGGACTGGAAGCCCTTGGACGCGAAGCCGGCCGGGTCGAAACCGAACGCTCCCTCACGCAGGCGCCAGCCGTAGTTGCGCCCGGCGAGGACGTGGTCGACCTCCTCGACGTCGTTCTGGCCGACGTCGCCGGTCCAGAGGTCCGCCCCGTCGAAGGACGCCCGGAAGGGGTTGCGGAAGCCGTAGGCGTAGATCTCGGGGGCCGCGCCGGGAGTGCCGACGAACGGGTTCGTGCTCGGGACGGCGTACTGGCCGTTGGCCGACGTACGTCCGGCGGGGTCGATGCGAAGGATCTTGCCCAGCGGCGTACCGAGGTTCTGGCCGTTGCCGCCGCCCGGGTGACCGAACATCGGGCGTGCGTCGAAGTCGGTCTGGCAGTCCTGGTCGTCCTTGCCGCCGCCGTCACCGGAGGTGATGTAGAGCAGCCCGTCGGGACCGAAGTCGAGGTCACCGCCGTTGTGGTTGAACTGCGGCTGGTCGAACGTGAAGACGCGGGTGCCCTGACCCGCCTGCGTGCGGTCCACGGTCAGGCCGCCCGAAGGCGTGGTGGTGACGTGCCACCGGCGGATCACGCTCATGTGGTCAGGGGGCCGGATCTCGGCGCAGGCCTCGGTGCTGACCGGGACCTTGTAGTCCGCGGTCCCGTCCGCTGCCTCCGAGGTGTACGTGTAGAGCAGGCCGTCCCGGGCGAAGCCGGGGGAGAAGGCCGCCCCGAGGAACCCCCGCTCGTCGCCCTTCCTCGACGGCCCGACGACGAGGTCGCTGACGTCGAGGACCTTTCTGGTCGCGACGGGCCACTGGCTGCGGTCGCCGATCGGGACGTCCCAGAGGAAGCCCACCTGGTCGACGACGTACAGCCTCGTCGGCTGCCCGGCTGCGGTGATCCCCGCGACCGGCGCGAACACCCCGGTGGTGACCGTCGTCAGGGCGACCCGGACGGGACCCGGCCGGATGTCGGGCGTGGGGTCGCCGAGCGGTTCGTGGGCCGTGCTGGCCATCGCCGGTGCCGCGGCGAGGGCCACCACGCAGGAGACGCCGATGGCGGCGAACCAGCCACGGCGCGAGGACGGTGAGCGTGAGCTGTTGCGCATGGGTCCACCTCGCTTGGAGTCGGCTCCATCCAGCCTCGCCACGCTTCTCGACCGAGCGCAATACGACCAAAGCACTAGGACCACGGCGCCGTGCGCGGCTCGCGGGGGATGGGCATCGCGTTTGACCCCGACCGAGCGGGGAAAGGTACGGCGGAGGGGAGCCGTCCCCGTCGGGTCGGCGTCCACCTCCCCTTCCCGAGGACGTGAGACATGAGCGCGGTACCTGAGCTCGTGAGGCAGCTGGTGACCGATGGCGACCCGGCGCAGCTGCTGCCGGCGCGCGAGCAGATGGCCTTCACGCTCGGCTTCCACATCGTCCTGGTCCCCTTCGGGGTGGCGTTCACGTTCCTCATGCTCGTGGCGAACTACCGCGGCATCAGACGCGGCGACGCGCACGCGCTGCTGCTCGCCGAGCGGTGGTCGAAGGTCTCCGCCGTCCTCTTCGCCGTCGGTGCCGTGTCCGGCACCGTGCTGTCGTTCGAGCTGGGTCTGCTCTGGCCCGGGCTCATGGGGCGCTTCGGGGCGGCATACGGGCTGCCGTTCGCCGTCGAGGGCATCTTCTTCTTCCTCGAGGCGATCTTCGTGGCCATCTACATCTACGGCTGGCGGCGCCTGTCGCCGTGGGCGCACTTCTGGTCCGGTGTGCCGGTGCCGCTCTCGGGGCTCGGGGGCACGGCGTCGGTCGTGGCGGCGAACGCCTGGATGAACCAGCCCGGAGGCATCACCCTGCGCGACGGCCGCGTCGTCGACGTCGACCCGATGGGTGTCTTCCTCAACGGCGCGTTCTGGTACGAGGCGCTGCACATGTTCCTGGCCGCCTACGTCGTCGCCGGCTTCGTCGTCGCCGGGGTCTACGCCGCTGGGATGCTCAAGGGCCGACTCGACCGCTACCACCGCCTCGGTTTCCTCATCTCGTTCACCACCGCCGCCCTCGTCATGCCGGTCCAGATCTTCGTCGGCGACGTGGCCGCGCGCGAGGTGTTCGCCCACGAGCCGGCCAAGTTCGCGGCCATCGAGGCGCTGCCGACGACGGGCACCAACGTGCCGGAGGTCCTCGGTGGGGTCCTGGACCACGGGCAGGTGCGGTACGGCATACCGATACCGAGCGGCGCCTCGATCCTCTCCGGGTTCAGCCCGTCCACGCGCATCTCGGGCCTCGACGCGGTTCCCGCCGCGGTCCGACCCCCCGACCACCTCGTCAACATCGTCCACCTGTCCTTCGACGTCATGGTCGGCAGCGCCTTCGCGCTCCTCGGCCTCGGGGCGTGGTTCGGCTGGGCCTGGTGGCGCCGGCGCGACCTGCCGGCCAGCCGCTGGTTCCTCCGCGCTGCCATG
The DNA here is from genome assembly GCA_013361975.1 of Dermatophilaceae bacterium. Lineage (GTDB taxonomy): Bacteria > Actinomycetota > Actinomycetes > Actinomycetales > Dermatophilaceae > Terrabacter. Next base: position 2,804 of record JABFXB010000214.1, on the reverse strand, counting down.
TGGGCCGGCGCCATCGCCGTCGTATGCCTCGAGAGCGGCTGGGTCGTCACCGAGGTGGGCCGGCAGCCATGGACCGTCGTCGGGCTGCTGCTCACCCGTGACGCGGTCACCACCGAGGGCAACATGTGGGCCTTCTTCGCCGGTGCGGTGGCGATCTACGCCGCCGTCGGCGCGGCCGCCGTGCTCGTCCTGAGGATCATGCGTCGTCGGTGGGCGGCCGCCGACGGCGGGGGCGGGGGCGGGGACGGCGGTGGCGGCGACGTCGTCGGGGTGCCCTACGGACCCGGCGACGAGTCGAGCTCGCGAACGGCGCTGCCATGAGCACCGTCGTGGCAGGTGGCCTCCTCCTCGGTGTCCTCGCGTATGCCGTGTTCGGTGGCGCCGACTTCGGCGCCGGCTTCTGGGACCTCACGGCAGGGGGCGCCGACCGAGGACGGGCGGCGAGGGCACGCATCGACCACTCGCTGGCTCCCGTGTGGGAGGCCAACCACACGTGGCTCATCTACTGCCTCGTCGTCTTCTGGAGCGCGTTCCCGGCGGCGTTCGCGGCCGTGATGACGACGATGTACCTTCCGCTCGGACTCGCCGCCTTCGGCATCGTGCTGCGTGGCAGCGGCTTCGCCTTCCGCAAGGCCGTGCTGCGCACGAGCCAGCAACGCCTCGGGGGCGCGGCGTTCGCGGCCTCCTCGGTGATCACGCCGTTCTTCTTCGGCGCTGTCGGAGGCGGCATCGCCTCGGGTCGGGTGCCGGCAGGCGGGCACGGAGACCCGGTCCACAGCTGGCTGAACCCGATGTCCGTCCTGACCGGCGGGCTCGCGGTGGCCGTCTGCGCCTACCTGGCCGCGGTGCTCCTCGCCGCCGACGCGCGTCGCGAGGGCGACGGCCCGCTCGAGGCGTGGTTCCGGCGCCGGGCCTGGCTCGCGGCGTGGTTCAGCGGGGCGATGGCCCTCGGCGGCCTCGTCGGCGCCCGCGCCGACGCCCCGCGCCTCTTCGGGCGCCTCTTCGGCGAGGCGCTCCCGCTCACGGCACTCTCCGTCCTGTCCGGCGGCGCGGCCCTGCTGCTCGTGCGCCGCGCGTCGCCCCGCGTCGTCCGCTACCTCGCCGGGGGCGCCGTCGGGGCCCTCGTGCTCGCCTGGGGGTCGGGCCAGTACCCGTACCTCCTCGGCGACCACACGACGATCGAGTCGGCAGCGGCACCACAGTCCAGCCTCGCGACCCTCACGGCCGTCTTCGGCCTGGCCGTCCTGCTCGTCGTTCCCTCGCTCGCGCTGCTCTACGTGCTGCAGCAGCGCGCCCACCTCGAGGACACCTAGGGGCTGGAACCCGATGCTGCGCCGCAGCTGCCTTTGCGGGCGTTTGGCCCCGACAGGTCCGTCAGGACAGCGGAAGTGAGCGCTGTCGGGTGCCGGTCAGGGCGTAGAGCGCGTTGACCAGGGCGGGTGCGGCGCACGGCAATCCGGGTTCACCGACGCCGCCCGGGGCGGCGCTGTTGGCCACGTCGGAGGGGTGCACGTCGATGAGCGGCGGGGTGTCGGCCAGGCGAGGCACCTTGTAGGTGTTGAAGTTCCGTCGCGTCGGAGCGCCGGCACTGAACGGCATGCCGCCGCTGAGCGCGACGGCGAGCCCTTGGACCACAGCGCCCTGAAGCTGCGCGGCGACGGTGTCCGGGTTGATGACGCGCCCGCAGTCGTAGACCACGGTGACCCGATGCACCTTCGGCGAAGACACCGTGCCAGAGACCTCGACGACCTCTCCGACGATGCTGCCGAAGCCCTCGACGAAGGCCAGTCCCCGAGCGCGCCCCGCCGGGGGCGGAGTGTCCCAGCCGCTGCGTGCGCGAAGCGCCCGGAGGACGGCGAGGTGTCGCGGCTTGCCGGCGAGCATGGCCTCGCGGAGGTCGAAGGGGTTCTGACGCGTCGCCACCGCAATCTCGTCGAGGAACGTCTCGACGAAGAAGGTGTTGTGGGAGAAGCCGACCGACCGCCAGGTGCCCACGGGAACGTGCACCGGCTGCCTGACCCACTCGACGCGCTGCGGCACCTGGTAGGGCAGGCGCTCGAGCCCCTCGAACGCGAAGCCGTCGAAGCCGGGGTCGGTGGTGTCGGGAGTGGGACTCGGCTTCCGGATCGACGGCGACACCAGTCGGGCGACGATGCCGGTCAACCGGCCCGCGGCGTCGATGCCCCCTTCGAGGCGTGCAGTGGCCATGGGCCGGTAGATGTCGTGGGTGAAGTCCTCCTCCCGGCTCCAGACGAGCTTCACCGGTCGTCCGGGCACGGCCAGGGCCGCGGTGACCGCCTGTGACACGAAGTCGTTCGCTGCACGCCGGCCCATCCCGCCGCCGAGCAGGGTCGTGTGAACCGTCACGGCGCTCGCCGGTATGCCGGCCGCACGGGCGGCGGCGTTCGCGGCGCCGGTCTGTGCCTGCGTCGGCGCCCAGAGCTCCACGCTGGCCGGGCGCCCGTCGGGCCCGTTCCTCACGAGCGCCGTGGCGTTCATCGGCTCCAGGGTGTGGTGTGCGAGGAACGGAACGTCGTAGGTCGCGGTGACGCGACGTGCGGCGGCGTCGACGGCCGGGCGTGCGCCTTGGCCGGTCTCCACGACGTGCATGGGTCCGTCGCCGGCGAGCATGGCGGCCGCCTGCGCCCGGAGGCGGGTCGTGTCAGCCGACGCCGTGCCTGGGCCGTCCTGCCAGGTGACGCGCAGGTCACGGGCGGCGCGGAGGACGTGCCACGTGGTGGGGCCGCCGATGACGGCGACGCCGCCGGGAACGGCGACTGCCTTCATGCCGGCAGGAGGGCTGG
>JABFXB010000126.1 GCA_013361975.1 Dermatophilaceae bacterium | reverse complement strand
GGGTACTTCATCGTCACCTTGGAGCCGATGTTGCCGTCGATCCACTCCATCGTCGCGCCCTCCTCGCAGGTGGCGCGCTTGGTGACGAGGTTGTAGACGTTGTTCGACCAGTTCTGGATCGTCGTGTAGCGCACGCGGGCGTTCTTCTTGACGATGATCTCGACGACGGCCGAGTGCAGCGAGTCCGACTTGTAGATCGGCGCCGTGCAGCCCTCGACGTAGTGCACGTACGAGTCCTCGTCGGCGATGATCAGGGTCCGCTCGAACTGGCCCATGTTCTCGGTGTTGATGCGGAAGTACGCCTGCAGCGGGATGTCGACGTGGACGCCCTTGGGCACGTAGATGAACGAGCCACCCGACCACACGGCCGTGTTGAGCGCGGCGAACTTGTTGTCGCCGGCGGGGATCACCGTCGCGAAGTGCTCGCGGAAGATGTCCTCGTGCTCCTTGAGGGCGGTGTCGGTGTCGAGGAAGATGACGCCCTTCTCCTCGAGGTCCTCGCGGATCTGGTGGTAGACGACCTCGGACTCGTACTGCGCGGCGACGCCGGCGACGAGGCGCTGCTTCTCGGCCTCGGGGATGCCCAGGCGGTCGTAGGTGTTCTTGATGTCCTCGGGCAGGTCGTCCCACGACGCAGCCTGCTTCTCGGTGGACTTCACGAAGTACTTGATGTTCTGGAAGTCGATGCCGGTGAGGTCGGAGCCCCACGACGGCATGGGCTTCTTGCCGAAGAGCGACAGGCCCTTGAGGCGCAGCTTCGTCATCCACTCCGGCTCGCTCTTGCGCCCGGAGATGTCCTTGACGACGTCCTCGTTGAGCCCGCGACGAGCCGAGGCGCCGGCCAGGTCGCTGTCGGCCCAGCCGTACTCATAGGTGCCGATGCCCTTGAGGCCGGGGTTCAGCTCTTCGATGTGGGTGGTCATGAGGAACCTTCCTTGACGTGCGTGAGCGTGTCGGTTCGTGGGGTCGTGCTGGGGGAAACACCGGATGGGTCGACGCTCTTCCGCGCGATCCCACCGGTCGGGACGAACGTGGTGCACACGTGGTGGCCGCCCGCGAGGGTGGCGAGCCGCTGCACGTGCACCCCGAGCAGCCGCGAGAACGCGTCGGTCTCGGCCTCGCAGAAGGCGGGGAACTCGGTGGCGACGTGCTGCACCGGGCAGTGACCCTGGCACAGCTGCACCCCGGCAAACACCCCGTCGCCCCCCGCCCCGACGGGGCGGGCGGTGGCCGCGAAGCCGTCCTCGCTCAGCGCCTCGACGAGCACCGCGGTGCGAGCGCTCGGGTCGTCGCCCGCGTCGGCCAGCCGGGCGGCATACCGCTGCTCGAGTGCCGCCACGCGCGTGCGGGCGAAGTCGGTGACGGCCGAGGCGCCCGCGTTGGCCTCGAGGTAGCGCAGCACCTCGACCGCGAGGGAGTCGTAGTCGGCCTCGAGCTCGCCGTGGCCCATCTCGGAGACGACGTACGCGCGTGCGGGGCGCCCGCGGCCGCGTCGCCCACCGGTGGGCTCGTGGGGAACCACGGCACCCTGCTCGACGAGCGCGTCGAGGTGACGGCGTACGGCGGCAGGGGTCAGGTCGAGGTGGCGACCGAGCTCGGCGGCCGTGATGGGCCCGTCGGCGGAGACCATGTGGAGCACGCGAGAGCGCGTGCGCGACTCGAGCGGCGTGACGTGCTGTGCGTCCTCGCCGTCCTTCGTCTCACGCGGCGCGTGCTCTCCGAAAAACACCACACCATTGTGACGTAATTGCCCGCCACACTCCAGTTAGGTGCCCCTAACCCCGCGAGGGCTCGTCGTCCTCGTCGACCTCGATCTCGTCGTCGTCGGCCAGGTCGTCGAGGTCGTCGAGCTCCTGGTCGGTCTCGGGCGGCATGATCACCGACGGCAGGCGGGTGCGCGGCGGGGCGACCGCGTCGGGCCCGAACCACCGTCGCCGCAGCGGGGCGGTGACCCAGCCGAGCGGGCAGGTGAGGACGTAGCCGTACGCGATCACCATCCCGGTGATGCCGGGCACGAAGACGAGCCCGACGACGATGAGCACCGCGAGCGGCACCGAGATGCGCAGGTGCCTCGGCGACAGGAGGTCGCGGAACGAGCGGAAGCGGAACGAGGAGGCCATCAGGGCGGCGGGCACCACGCCGGCCGCGATCGGCAGCAGCGGTGCCCAGTCGTAGAGCGGCTCGCCGATGGCCATCACCGTGGCGATGACGACGCCGGCGGCGCCGGGGCTGGCGAGGCCCACGAAGTAGCGCTTGTCTGCGAGGGGGTCGATGGTGACGTTGAACCGCGCGAGGCGGTAGGCCGCGCACGCGAGCCAGAACATCGCGCCCGCCCACGCCCAGACCGGGTGCGCCGGCAGCGCCCAGGTGTAGACGAGCACCGCCGGGGCGATGCCGAACGAGATGAGGTCGGCCAGCGAGTCGAACTGCAGCCCGAACGGCGTGATGGCACCCACCGCCCGGGCCACGGCGCCGTCGCAGATGTCGAGCACGATGGAGACGCCGACGAGCACCGCCGCCGCCCGGAAGTGGCCCTGGAACGACAGGAGCACGGCGGAGAAGCCGCAGAGCATGTTGCCGAGCGTGAAGAGGCTGGGCAGGGTCGCCCGGGCGCGGACCCGCGGGTTGAGCCGGTCGAGCGGGATGACCCGCGCGCCGGTGGCCGAGACCAGGCGGATGCGCCGGGTCACCCGGTCGCGGCGGCGGGGACGGTCCGCGCCGTCGGACAGGGCCGGGTCGCCCGCGGGATCGCCGTTCACGACGGGTCCGCGGCGGGGAAGCGCCCGAGCACCGTCTCACCGCCGATGGCGCGCTTGCCCTTGGTGACCTCGAGCTGCACCTCCGGCGGCACGAACACGTCCATGCGCGAGCCGAACTTCATCAGGCCCATCCGCTCCCCCGTCGCGATCTCGTCGCCCGGCTGGATGCGCGTGACGATGCGCCGGGCGAGCTGCCCCACGAGCTGGCGGTAGATGATGCGGCGCGCCCTACCCGCGACGACGCGCTCGACGATGATCTCGCTGCGCTCGTTCTTCGTCGCGCTCTCGGCACGGTAGGCGGCCAGGAAGCGACCGGGCGTATGGGTGACGTCGATGACGCGGCCGCCGTAGGGCGAGCGGTTCATGTGCACGTCGAGCAGCGACAGGAAGATGCTGACCTGCTGCCACTGCCCGGGCGGGGCGATACCGGCCTGCGGCTCGCCGACGTGCATGACGATGCCGTCGGCAGGGGCGAGGATGACGTCGGGGTCGGCCACCGGCGCGTGGTCCGGGGTGCGATCGGGGTCGCGGAAGAAGAGCGTCACCCCCGCGGTGAGCAGGCCGAGGGCGGCCGTCGTGCGCGGTCGTCGGGCCAGCGCGGCGATCACGGTCGGCACGGCCGCCATCAGGGTGAAGGGTCTGGCGGCTGGGTCGATCTTCACGGGTGGGGTCTCCGTCAGGGTCGCATGGGTGAGTCGGGTACGGGGGGCGTCGGCACCGAGCCTAGACTCATGGGCCATGACCGACGCGGTGACACTGTCCGGCCTGCACCGCGCGTTCGGCCGGGTGACGGCGCTCGACGGCCTGACCTGGGCGGCGCCCGCCGGGCGCATCACGGCGGTGCTCGGGCCGAACGGGGCCGGCAAGACCACCGCCATCGAGTGCGCGGTCGGCCTGGGCCGTCCCGACGCGGGAACGGTGCGCGTGCTCGGCTCCGACCCGTGGCTCGCGGGCGCCGACCACCGGGCCCGGGTGGGCGTCATGCTGCAGTCCGGGGGCCTGCCCAACGGCACCAAGCCCCTGCGCCTGCTCCACCACCTCTCGCGGCTCTACGCCGACCCGGTCGACGTCGACGCCGTCGCGCAGCGCCTCGGGGTCACCGACTTCGCGTCCACCACGGTGCGCCGGCTCTCCGGCGGGCAGAAGCAGCGGCTGGCCCTTGCCGCGGCGCTCCTCGGCCGACCCGAGGTGCTCTTCCTCGACGAGCCCGCGGCCGGCCTCGACCCGCACGGGCGCCTCGACGTGTGGGACCTGGTCGCCGAGCAGCGCGACGCCGGCACGACGGTGATCGTCACGACGCACTCCTTCGAGGAGGCGGCGCGACTCGCCGACCACCTCGTCATCATGAATGCCGGCCGCACCGCCGCCGAGGGCACGCCCGACTCCGTCACGGCCGGGCGGCCGCTCGAGGACGTCTACTTCAGCCTCACCCGCAAGGGAGCCGCGTGACCACCGACGCCACCACGACCCCCGCCCGTGCGGCAGCCCCTCGCCGCCGGGTGCTCGCCCAGGCGGGCTTCGAGCTCGGCAGCCTGCTGCGCAACGGCGAGCAGCTGCTCGTCTCTCTCGTGCTGCCCTCCCTCGCGCTCGTCGGGCTGAGCCTCACGGCCTCCCCCTCGCTCGGCCCGGGCCGGCGCGTCGACGTCGCCGCCGCCGGAGTCATCGCCCTGTGCGTCATCTCGGCCGCGTTCACCTCGCAGGCGATCTCGACGGGTTTCGACCGGCGCTACGCCGTGCTGCGCTACCTCGGCGTCACGCCGCTCGGGCGGGGCGGGCTCGTGGCGGGCAAGGTGCTCGCCACCCTCGCCGTCGAGGCCCTGCAGATCGCCGTCATCGCCGTCCTCGGGCTCGTGCTCGGCTGGCACCCGGCTGCCGCCGGCATCGCGTATGCCGTCCTCTTCGTCGTCGCGGGCACGTGGGCCTTCGTGGCCCTGGCCCTGCTGCTCGCGGGAACCCTGCGGGCCGAGGCCGTGCTCGCGATCGCGAACCTCGTCTGGGTGCTGCTCCTCGGGGCCGGGGGGGTCATCGTGCCGCGCACCGAGCTGCCCGACGGCGTCGGGCAGGCCGTCGGGTTCCTGCCTTCGGCTGGGCTCGCCGACGGCCTGCGCTCCGCGCTCGTCGACGGCGAGCTGAACCTTCTCGCCCTGCTCGTCGTCCTCGGGTGGGGAGTGGTGTCGACGGCCCTGGCGGCGCGTCTGTTCCGCTTCGACGACTGAACCAGACAGACTGACCGCAGCGCGCGGGCGGGCCCGACCGCCGACCTGACGAGCCTGGAGGCGACGTGTTCGACATCATCCTCGGACTTCCGGTGCACGCCCTCGTGATCCACGCCGTCGTCGTCCTCGTGCCGCTCGCAACCCTGAGCGCCATCGCCTACGTCGTGCGACCGGCCTGGCGCCGGGTGCTGCGCTGGCCGACCGCCGTCGGCGCCGTCATCGCCGGTGGCACGGCGTTCGTCGCCGCCGAGAGCGGCGAGGCGCTGCTGCGCCGCGTCTCCCAGGTGCGCGCGGGCACGACGAACTTCGAGCTGCTGACCACGCACACCGAGTGGGGCACCCGGGCCCGGCTCTTCTGCCTCGTCTTCATGGTGCTGACGCTCCTGTGCCTCTGGTTCGCCCGGCCCCCGCAGGAGGAGTCGCCCCGCGGCCACGCGCTCGACATGCTGCTCGGCACGCTCGTGGTCCTCTCGGCCGCCGCCGCCCTCGTCACCGTCGTCATCGCCGGTCACGCCGGCTCGACCGTCGTCTGGACCGGCTTGGCCTGACCGCCCGGGAGCCAGTCTCTTCCCGGGCTCTCGCCGGCCGGCCGGATGACGGCGGCGGATTCGGCGCTCCTGACGCGGCGGCATACCCTTGCGGGGTGTCCTCCACCCCCACCCTGACCGGCGCCGGCGCGACCTCCGGATCGAGTCGCCTGGCCCGGGCCGCAGGGCGGCTGCCGGCCGCTCCGGCCCGCTGGGTCCGCCCCATCCTGCTCGCCAACCTCGTCGGCGAGGTCGGCATCGTCGTCACCGGCGGCGTCGTCCGGCTCACCGGCAGCGGCCTGGGCTGCAGCACGTGGCCCGAGTGCCAGCCCGGCTCCTTCACGCCCGTGCGGACGCCGGAGAGCGCCTACCACGACCTCGTCGAGTTCGGGAACCGCACGCTCACCGGCGTGGTCGGAATCCTCGCCCTCGTGTCGCTCTTCGTCGTGCTCACGGCCTGGCCCCGGCGCCGGCGCCTGCACGCCGTCGCGATCGGTGTGCTCGCCGGCATCCCGGCCCAGGCATTGCTCGGTGGCATCACGGTCCTCACCGGCCTCAACCCGTGGACGGTCATGGGGCACTTCCTCCTGTCGATGGTGCTCGTGGCGCTCTCCGCGGCGCTCGTGCGCGGCTCGCGTGACGACGTCTCCGGTCCGGGCGAGCTCGTCGTCCACCCGCTCGCCCGCCGGCTCTCTCTCGGTACCAGCGCGGTCGGTGCCGTCGTGCTCCTGCTCGGCACCATCGTGACGGGGTCCGGCCCGCACTCCGGCGACGCCGAACGGCCCGCCCGCACCGGCTTCGACCCGCGCTTCGTGTCGTGGATGCACGCCGACGCGGTGATGCTCTTCTGCGGCCTCGTCATCGCCACCCTCGTCGCCGTGCGCATCACGGCCACGACCGACGAGGCGAAGCGGGCGTGGGACATGGTGCTCGTCGTCACCGTCGCCCAGGGCCTCATCGGCTACGTGCAGTACTTCACCAAGCTGCCCGAGCTCCTCGTGCTGGTGCACATGCTCGGTGCCAGCCTGCTCGTCGTCGCCCTGACCTTCGGGGTTCTCGCCACCCGCCGCCACCCCGTCTGACGCCGCCGCCGACCGCCCTTCCGTCGCTGCTCCTTGCCTAGGCTGGGGCCGTGACCGACCAGCCCACCCTGCGCGACGGCGACCTCGTCCTGCGGCCGTGGGCGGCCGACGACAGCGACACCACCCGAGCCCTGCACGACACCGAGATCGCGCGCTGGTTCGACTTCCCCGACGTCGTGCCGCCCGCCCAGCAGCACCTCGACTGGATCGCGCAGACCGGTGTCGAGTGGACCGAACGGCGCAGGGTCACCTTCCTCGTCGAGTGGCGCGGGCACCCTGCCGGGTCGGTCGACGTGCGGGTGGGAGACCCCGGTGTCGGCGTCCTCTCGTGGGCCGTCTACGCCCCCTACCGCGGCCAGGGCCTCGCGTGGCGCGCCATCCGGATGCTCGTCGAGTGGGCGTTCGAGGCGCTCGACCTCGAACGCGTCGAGGCCCACGTCAACCCCGAGAACCGTGCCTCCGTGCGCACGGCCCTGCGGGCGGGGCTGCGCCGCGAAGGCCTGCTGCGCGGCAACACGACACTCGCCGGCATACGCCAGGACACCGTCGTGCTCGGACGACGCCGTGACGACGCCCACCCCGACACCCGCGACGGCTTCACGGCGATGCTGGACTCGACGCTGCCCACCAAGCGCGCGATCGCCCAGGGGGTGCTGCGCTCGCCCGCCGGCGAGCTGCTGCTCTGCGAGCTCGTCTACAAGCGCGAGTGGGACCTGCCGGGTGGCGTCGTCGACCTGCACGAGTCCCCGGCCGCCTGCGTGGTGCGTGAGGTGCGCGAGGAGCTCGACCTGGCGGTGCGGGTCGGCTCGCTGCTCGCGGTCAACTGGCTCCCCGCCCTGCACGGTTGGACCGATGCGACCGTGTTCGTCTTCGACCTCGGCACCGTCGCAGCATCCGTGGTCGAGGGGGCGCACCTGCAGGCGCGCGAGATCCGTGCCCTGCACTGGACCACCCCCGGCGACTGGCCCGGACGCGTGGCGCCCTACAACGAGCGCCTGCTCAGCGTGCTCCACGGCCACA
>JABFXB010000120.1 GCA_013361975.1 Dermatophilaceae bacterium | reverse complement strand
GCCGACGAGCTGCACCTTGGTGCCGAGCAGGTCGGTCATGGACTTCCAGCCGTCCCAGTCCTCCTCGTTGAGGGGGTCCTCGATCGAGACGAGGGGGTACGCGTCGACGAGCTCGGCGTAGTAGGCGACCATCTCGTCGGCCGACTTCTTGGCGCCCTCGAAGGCGTACGAGCCCTCCTCGAAGAACTCGGACGCCGCGACGTCGAGGGCGAGGGCGATGTCGCGACCGGGCTCGTAGCCGGCGGCCTTGATCGCCTCGAGGATGAGGTCGAGGGCGGCACGGTTGGACTCGAGGTCGGGCGCGAAGCCGCCCTCGTCGCCGAGGCCGGTGGCGAGGCCGCGCTCGCTCAGCACCTTCTTGAGCGCGTGGTAGACCTCGGTGCCCCAGCGCAGCGCCTCACGGAAGGTCGGCGCGCCGACGGGGGCGATCATGAACTCCTGGATGTCGACGTTGGAGTCGGCGTGCGACCCACCGTTGAGGATGTTCATCATCGGGACGGGAAGGACGTGGGCGTTCGGGCCGCCGACGTAGCGGAAGAGCGGCAGGCCGGCCGACTCGGCGGCGGCGTGCGCCACGGCGAGCGAGACGCCGAGGATCGCGTTGGCGCCCAGCGTCTCCTTGTTGGCCGAGCCGTCGAGCGCGAGCATCTCGGCGTCGATGAGCCGCTGCTCGCTCGCGTCGAAGCCGACGAGCCGCGGGTTGATCTCCTCGATCACGGCGTCGACGGCCTGCTCGACGCCCTTGCCGAGGTAGCGGCCCTTGTCGCCGTCGCGGCGCTCGGACGCCTCGAAGGCCCCGGTGGACGCGCCGGACGGGACGGCCGCGCGGGCGAACGTGCCGTCGTCGAGACGGATCTCGACCTCGACGGTGGGGTTGCCTCGCGAGTCCAGGATCTCGCGGGCGCCAATCTCCTCAATGCTGGCCACTGGCTCTCCTGTGCTGGTGCTGCTCGTGATGCCGGGCAGGCCCGGCCATGTCGAACGAACGGTGGGTGGATGGGTCCGGGTGCTCATCAGGTGCTCATCGGGTGCTCGGTGGTCTTCGGCTGGTGCGAGCGAGACGCGACGTTGCGGGCCGTTCACACCCCGAGCACAGGTGTCGGGATCGAGCGTAGCCCGTGCCGTCGGGCCCCGGCCGGAGCGACCCGGCATACGGGCGGGTAGCCGTCGCCGACCGCAGCAGCACGGCGCGAGGGCACTCATGCCGGCAGCAAAGCCACACATGGGACAGTCCAAAGTTTTTTACCCTTTCCTTACCAATTGCTGACCGGAGCGGGGCATACTCCAAATAACCATCCGGGGGGGTGGAGCTCTACGTGGCTAGGGCACCGAGGGGTGCCGGGGGTGGGGTGTTGTCATGGGTCAGCCCATGCGCGAAGCGGGGGTAGTTCTGCTCGATGTGAGTGCGCGTCCGGTGACGCAGCCTCACAGCGAGAGGAGCCGCGGCCAGCGTCTGCTGCAGCTGGGGATCGCCGGGGGTGATCTGGTGATCATCACGGCTGCCACGGCGCTGGCCGCCATCGGCCGCACCGGGCTCGAGGTCTTCGACGTCGCCAACGACGTCAACCAGGTCGCCCAGTCGGTGGGTCTGTGGATCGTGGCCGCCTGGATGCTGGCCAACCTGCTCACCGGCACCTACCGGAGCAGCCACCACGGCGTCGGCACCATCGAGTACGCCCGCGTGTGCAGCGCCGCCGGCCTCACCGCCGGGGCGATCGGCATCCTCAGCTACCTCACGAAGTTCAACCTCTCACGAGGCTTCTTCGTGCTGATCTTCGCGATCGGGGTGCCGACGGTGCTGGTGTGGCGCTGGTACGCCCGGCGCCTCGTCCACCACGCCCACGCCCGCGGGCACCTGCTGACCCGCGTGCTCATCTCGGGCTCGGTGGCGCACGTCGACGACGTCGCCGCGGTGCTCGAGCGCGAGGCCTGGCTGGGCTTCCGCATCGTCGGCGCCCTCGTCCCGTCGTCGCAGCCGGTCCGGGCCACGCCGCGCGGCGTGCCCGTGGTCGGCACGACGAACCACGCCGCCGAGTCGGTGCTCGCCGAGCGGGCCGACATGGTCGTCTTCACCGAGGGCGCCTTCCCGTCCGCCGTCGACTTCCGACGCATCGCCTGGGACCTCGAGGGACACCACGTGCAGATGGCCGTGGTGCCGAGTCTCAGCGACATCTCGACGGGCCGCATCGCGATGCGGCCGGTGGGCGGCCTGCCCCTCGTGCACGTGGAGCAGCCCCAGAGCCTCGGCGCCTCGCGGGGCCTCAAGCGCGCCTTCGACCTCCTCGGCGCGACGGCCCTGCTGCTGCTCGCCGCGCCCGTCATGCTCCTGTTCGCCGTCGCCACCAAGCTGCAGGACGGCGGGCCGGTGCTCTTCCGGCAGACCCGCGTGGGCCGCGACGGGGAGCTCTTCGAGTGCCTCAAGTTCCGCAGCATGGTCGTCGACGCCGAGGCGCAGCTGCCCGGCATCACGCACCTCAACCAGAACAGCGACGGCGTGCTCTTCAAGGTGGCGCGCGACCCGCGAGTCACGAGGGTCGGCGCGGTGATGCGCCGCCTCTCGATCGACGAGCTGCCGCAGCTGATCAACGTCGTGAACGGCGACATGAGCCTCGTCGGCCCCCGGCCGGCGCTGCCCGCCGAGGTGCGCCGCTACGTGCCGGACGTCCAGCGACGCCTGCACGTGCGCCCGGGCGTGACCGGCCTGTGGCAGGTCTCGGGGCGCAGCGACCTCTCGTGGGAGGACACCGTGCGGCTCGACCTCTACTACGTCGACAACTGGTCGCTCGTGCAGGACCTGTCGATCCTGGCCAAGACCGTCCACGCGGTCGTGCGGGCCCGCGGCGCCTACTGACCGCGTTCCCACACACGGACCCGGAGGGGGTCGCGTCGCTTCAACCGGTCGACGCGGCCCCCCTCCGTCACGCCGGACGCCCGGGTCCCGGGGCCGTATGCCGTATGCCGTATGCCGTCTTGCCCGGTCAGGCGCCCGGGGCGCGGTCCTCCGGCCCGGCCACCGCCTCGCTGGCCGCGGCGAGGGCGCGCAGCGTCTCGCGCAGCGCGGCCTCGGCGTCGACGCCCTCGGAGCGGGCGCGGCGCACGACGGCGAGCAGCTCCGCGCCGAGGTCACCCGTGGCGACGGCGGCGTCGACGAGGTCGTCACGGCCGGCCTTGTGCAGGCGCGAGACGTACTTCTCGGCACGCGCCAGCGCCGGCAGCGAGTGCGGCACGCCCTCGACGGGGTGCGTGCGGTGCTGCTTCTCGGCGGCCTTGATCGACTCCCAGTTGGTGGCGACCGCGTCGGCGGTGTCGGCCTCGACGTCGGCGAAGACGTGGGGGTGGCGGCGCACGAGCTTGTCGACGAGACCACCCGCGACGTCGTCGATGCCGAACGGCTCGGTCGGGTGCTCCTCGGCGACGCGGGACTGGAAGGCCACCTGCAGCAGCAGGTCCCCGAGCTCCTCCTGCATGTGGGCGGGGTCGCCGCTCTCGATGGCCTCGATCGCCTCGTGCGCCTCCTCGAGCAGGTAGGGCACGAGGGAGGCGTGCGTCTGCTCGGCGTCCCAGGGGCACCCACCGGGTGACCGGAGCCGGTCCATGACGGCGACGACGTCGAGCAGGCGGGCCCCGGGCACGTCGAACGACCCGATGAGCAGCTCGACGTCGGGTGGCTCCGGGAGCCGGGTCACCTCCACGGCGACGGCGTCGCTGAGCCCGGGGTCGCCGTCGGAGGAGCCCACCCAGACGACGTCGCCCGCCTCGGCGGCCCGCACGAGGTCGCGCGCGAGGTCGGCCGGGTGGCCCTCCTCGCGCTCCTGCACCTCGACCCCGGCCTCGACGAGCGCCGCGACCTGGGGCTCGTCCGGTCGGCCCCAGACGGCATACGCCTGCTCGAGGCTGGTCCACGCCTCGCGCGTCAGCAGCCCCGGCGCGATGCGGGGCGTCGTGACGAGCAGGACGAGGCGACCGGGCACGGCGTCGCGAAGGGGGGCGGGACTACTGGCCCGGGGTGCCCGTGGCGCCGGCCCCGGCAGGAGCCGGGTTCGACTCGGGCTTGAGCCAGTTGGGCGTCGTCTGGCCGATGGTGAAGTACACCGGTCCCTGGTCGGACTGCACGACCGAGCCGTACTTCGGGTTGATCGAGATGTCGGCTTGTCTGAGGTCGGCCCGGTAGGCGGCGACGTCGGCAGGCGTCATCTTCTGCGACTGGATGAGGGCGACCGCCTCGACGAACTCCTTCGTCGTGTCGGTGGCGCCGGGGATCGAGGCGATGACCGACGCGTAGGTCTCGTCGGGCTTCCAGCTGCCCGACTTCGCGACGGCGCTCTTGAGCAGCGGCGCGGCGACGAGGGCCGTGACGACGATGTTCTCGGCGAAGTCGAGCTTGGCGGCCTTGAGCTGGTCGAACGTCTCACGCACGTCGGACTCGTGGATGACCTCGCCGTTGACGACGGCAGCGGCCTGCTGGCGCGTCTCGAAGCCGCATCCGCCGAGCAGCGACACGGCACCGAGTGCGGCGATGCCGACGACGGCGACGCGCCTGGCGGGGGTGGCGGACCAAGCCTTCACTGATTTCCTCCTCTGGCGGATGCGTCTGACATCCTACGGGGCGCCCACGGCGGATCTCGCCGACCCCGACGATGCGGTCGCTGCCGCCGCGCCCGCGGAGGCGATGTCGTCGAGCAGGACGGCCGAGATGAGCTGGCGGGCCCAGGTCAGCACCTCGACGTCGCGCAGCGGCTTGCCGCCGACCCGGGCCGTCATCGGGGCCGGCACGAGGATGGTGCCGAGCGCCTCCTTGACGATCGTGCCGGGGTAGAGGCGCATGAGCCGCAGCTGCTGGCTGTCGCGCAGCTCCTTGACCGGGCCGAAGCGCACGACCTTGCCCTGCACCCCGATGTCGCCGATGCGGGCCTGGCGTGCCACGACCCGCAGGCGGGCCACCTCGAGGAGGTTCTCGACGGGCTTCGGCGGGGCGCCGTAGCGGTCGCGCAGCTCGGCCTCGATCTCGTCGACGGCCTCGAAGGTCTCGACGGTGGCGAGCTTCTTGTAGGCCTCGAGGCGCAGCCGCTCCCCCGGCACGTAGTCGTGCGGCAGGTGGGCGTCGACGGGCAGCTCGATCTTGATCTCGGCCGGCAGGTCGACGGCGTCGCCACGGAAGTCGGCGACGGCCTCGCCGATGAGCCGCACGTAGAGGTCGAAGCCGACGCCCTGGATGTGGCCGGACTGCTCACCGCCGAGCAGGTTGCCGGCGCCGCGGATCTCGAGGTCCTTCATGGCCACCGCCATGCCCGATCCGAGGTCGGTGTTGCTCGCGATGGTGCGCAGGCGGTCGTGGGCCGTCTCGGTCATCGGCTTCTCGGGCGGGTAGAGGAAGTAGGCGTAGGCCCGCTCGCGTCCACGGCCGACACGGCCCCGCAGCTGGTGCAGCTGGCTCAGGCCGAGCACGTCGGATCGCTCGACGATGAGGGTGTTGGCGTTGGAGATGTCGAGCCCGGTCTCGACGATGGTCGTGCAGACGAGCACGTCGAAGCGCTTCTCCCAGAAGTCCTCGACGACCTGCTCGAGCCGGTGCTCGCCCATCTGGCCGTGAGCGGTCGCGATGCGCGCCTCGGGCACGAGCTCGCGCAGCCGGCCGGCCGCCTTCTCGATCGAGCTGACCTTGTTGTGGACGAAGAAGACCTGGCCCTCACGGAGCAGCTCGCGGCGGATCGCCGCGGTGATCTGCTTCTCGTCGTAGGCGCCGACGAAGGTGAGCACGGGGTGGCGCTCCTCGGGCGGCGTTGCGAGAGTGGACATCTCGCGGATGCCGGTGACCGCCATCTCGAGCGTGCGCGGGATCGGCGTGGCCGACATCGACAGCACGTCGACGGCGGTGCGCATCGTCTTGAGCAGCTCCTTGTGCTCGACGCCGAAACGCTGCTCCTCGTCGATGATGACGAGGCCGAGGTCCTTGAACTTCGCGTCCTTGGCGAGCAGGCGGTGCGTGCCGATGACGAGGTCGATGGTGCCGTCGGCCATGCCGGCCATGACGTCCTTCGCCTCCTTGTCGCTCTGGAAGCGCGACAGCGAGGCGACCTTGACGGGGAACTGGGCGTAGCGCTCGGCGAACGTCTGCTGGTGCTGGCTGACGAGCAGCGTCGTGGGCACGAGCACCGCCACCTGCTTGCCGTCCTGGATCGCCTTGAACGCGGCGCGCACCGCGATCTCGGTCTTGCCGTAGCCGACGTCGCCGCAGATGAGGCGGTCCATCGGGACCTGCTTCTCCATGTCGGCCTTGACCTCGTCGATGCTGACGAGCTGGTCGGGCGTCTCGACGTAGGCGAAGGCCTCCTCGAGCTCGCGCTGCCACGGGCTGTCGGGCGCGAACGCGTGCCCCTTGGTGGCCTGGCGGGCGCTGTAGAGGCGGATGAGGTCGGCGGCGATCTGCTTGACGTAGCGCTTGGCCCGCGACTTCGTCTTGGACCAGTCGGAGCCGCCCATCTTGTTGAGCGTGGGCTCCTCGCCGCCGACGTACTTGGTGACCTGGTCGAGCTGGTCGGTGGGGACGAAGAGGCGGTCGCCGGGCTGGCCGCGCTTGCTCGGGGCGTACTCGATGACGAGGTACTCGCGGGTCGCGCCGGCGACGGTGCGCTGCATCATCTCGACGAACCGGCCGACGCCGTGCTGCTCGTGGACGACGTGGTCGCCGGGGCGCAGCTGGAGGGGGTCGACCTGGTTGCGGCGGCGCGACGGCATACGCCGCATGTCCTTGGTGGACGTGCCGCTGCCCGGCTGGCCGGTCAGGTCGGTCTCGGTGAGCACCTCGATGCGGCCGGCCTCGTGGACGAAGCCGCGGCCGAGCGGCGCGGTGGTGACGTGCACGGTGCCGGCCGTGAGGGTGTCGTCGCGCGAGGTGTCGAGGGCCTGGACGGCGACCTCGTTCTCGCGCAGCACCTCGGCGACGCGCTTGGCGAGGCCGGGCCCCTCGGTGACGACGGCGACCGCCCAGCCGTCGCGCACCCGCTCGCGCAGGTGCTCGACGGTGCGCTCGGTGTCGCCGCGGAAGGCCTCGGGGTCGGTGGTGCGCACGGCGATGCGCTCGTCGACGTCGTCGTCCTCGATGACGAGGTCGGTGTCGGCGACGAACGGCGTGAGGGTCCACCAGGCCCGACCGGTGGCCTCGGCGTGGGCCCGCACCTCGGCCATGGACCAGTAGGAGGCGCTGCCGAGGAGCGACTGGAGGTCGACCGGGACGTGGTTGCCGGCGGCGGCGTTGGCCCAGCTCGCCTCGAGGAACTCCTCGCTCGTCGCGACGAGGTCGTGGGCCCGGCGCCGCACCCGCTCGGGGTCCACGACGAGCACGACCGCGCCCTTGGGCAGGGCGTCGAGCACCGACTCCATGCCGTCGACGAGGGCGGGCGCGAGCGACTCCATGCCCTCGACGGCGATGCCCTCGGCAACCTTGGACAGCATCTCGGAGACGCCGGGGAGCTGGTCGGCGAGGGCCCTCGCCCGGGCCCGCACCTGGTCGGTGAGCAGCAGCTCGCGGCACGGCGGTGCCCACAGCCCGTGGTCGGCGACCTCGAGGGAGCGCTGGTCGGCGACCTTGAACCAGCGCACCTCCTCGACGGTGTCGCCCCAGAACTCGATGCGGACCGGGTGCTCCTCGGTGGGCGGGAACACGTCGAGGATGCCGCCGCGCAC
>JABFXB010000444.1 GCA_013361975.1 Dermatophilaceae bacterium | reverse complement strand
ACCTCGGCAGGCGTCAGCAGCTTCTCGGTCTCGTGTCGATCCTGAGTCGTCATTGTCATTTCCCCACCACCCTGTCGCTAGGTGCAGCGACACGCATCGCCCCAAGCGGGGCTCGGTAAAGCAAGAGTAAAGTCTGGACCTGTCCAATGGCGGTTAATCACAGAAAAGAGTCAAATCGTCCCCCTTTCGCACCAGGAGGTGTAACGGGGTCGACGGGCTCGATGGGCGGCTACGGGACACCTGCCGGCCGTCCGGTGGGCCGCTGGCGGGCCCGCCTCGCCACCGCCCGCGACGCGACACCCGCGCGAGGGTCCGGCGGACGCAGGATTTGCCTCTCTCATGTAGCGTTAGCCCCACGAGAACACACACATTCCCGGGGCCGCTACGCGGACATCGAAGAGCCACCCGGTTCTCCGAGGAGCGATGCCGTCCCGGCACGACGCACGAGGGGGTCACGCCATGGGGCGCGGCCGAGCCAAAGCCAAGCAGACCAAGGTCGCACGGCAGCTCAAGTACTACACACCTGACACGGACTTGAGCGCGCTGGAGCGCGAGCTGCACGGGCCGTCGCAACGCGACTCGTCCAACCAGCCGCGGTCCGTCGACGACGACGAGTACGACGAATACGGGAAGTGGGCCTCGGGCGAGCGCTGAGCTCGTCCTCCTCTTCCGTCTGCACCTCGTGCGTCGGGTGTTCACACCCGGCGCGCGATCGGTGCTGCCCTGACACGGCACAGCCCGCACACCTTCGCGGTGGGCGGGCTCCGTCATGCCCGCGGGCCGACCCGGTCGCCCTGAGCTGCACGCGGCCACCCCGCGAGCGACGTTGTGGCGCAGGGCTGCCCGGACGGTTGGGCGGAGTTCTGCTCCACCGGCGGGTTCGTCGGGGCGACGTCAGGCGGTCGGGTGCTGCCCGACCACCTGCACGGCGCCGCCGTCGACGCCCTTGGCGCCGCGCACGACCTCCGCGTCGGAAGCGACGAGACCCTCGGCCTGCGCCCGCTCCTCGGCCGCGACCTCGCCGAGACGCCACGCCCGTATGCCGCGGGCCTCGCTCAGCTCGATCGCGCGGTCGGCCTGTGCCTGCGGGAGCACGGCCACGAAGCCGATGCCCTGGTTGAGCGTGCGCTCGACGTCGGCCTGCGGCACGCGACCGAGGTCCTGGACCGTGCGGAACACCGCGGGGGGCGTCCACGTGGCGCGGTCGACGCGCGCGAACATGCCGGTCGGCAGCACGCGGGCGAGGTTGGCCGCGAGACCGCCGCCGGTGACGTGGCTCAGGGCGTGCACGTCGACATCGTCGTCGCCGATGATCTCGAGCAGCGGCTTCGTGTAGATGCGGGTCGGCTCGAGCAGCTCCTCGCCGAGGGTGCGCCCGAAGTCGTCGACGTGCCGGTCGAGGGCCCAGCCGGCGCTCGCGACGACGCGGCGCACGAGGCTGTAGCCGTTGCTGTGCAGGCCGCTGCTCGCGAGCGCCACCACGACGTCACCGTCCACGACACGCTGCGGACCCAGCACGGCGGCATACTCGACGACTCCGGTGGCGGCCCCGGCCACGTCGTACTCGTCGGGCTCGAGCAGGCCCGGGTGCTCGGCCGTCTCGCCGCCGACGAGGGCGACGCCGGCCTCCTCGCAGGCGCGGGCGATGCCCCCGACGATCGCGGCGATGCGCTCGGGCACGACCTTGCCGGTGGCGATGTAGTCGGTCATGAAGAGCGGCTCGGCGCCGCACACGACGATGTCGTCGACGACCATGCCGACGAGGTCGAAGCCGATGGTGTCGTGCTTGTCGAGCGCCTGCGCGATGGCGACCTTGGTGCCGACGCCGTCGGTGCTCGTGGCGAGGATCGGCCGCGTCATCCGCGCGATGGCGCTCGCGTCGAACATGCCGGCGAAGCCGCCCAGGCCCCCGATCACCTCGGGCCTCGTGGCGCGGCGCACCGACGCCTTCATCAGCTCGACGGCCTTGTCACCCGCCTCGACGTCGACTCCGGCCGAGGCATACGTGATGGGGGCGTCGCTCACGCCGCACAGCCTACCGGCGCGCCGGCCGAGCCCCTGAACCCGTCCGACTTCCCGCCGTCTGGCCCGATGCCCTGCGGTGCCGCGACTGCCCCGGCATGCCGCACCAGTGGGCACATCAGCGGGCACTCGCCGCGGACGAGGGCAGTCAGGGGTGGCGGAGGGCGGTCTCGCCGCCGACGCCGACTCCGAGGCTGACGCCCTCGACGTCGACGGACCGGTCGTGACCGGTGCGCACCGACAGCGGCAGCGTCTCCAGCACGTGCTTGCCGATCTGGCCGTCCTCGGGCAGCTCGATGGGGTACTTCCCGGTGAAGCAGGCGGTGCACAGCTCGGTCGGCGACTGGTTGGTCGCGCCGATCATGCCCTCCTCGGAGATGTAGCCGAGCGAGTCGGCCCCGATCGAGGCCCGGATCTCCTCGACGCCGAGGCCGGTGGCGATGAGCTCGGCCCGCGTCGCGAAGTCGATGCCGTAGAAGCACGGCCACTGCACGGGCGGTGAGCTGATGCGCACGTGCACCTCGGCGGCGCCGGCCTCGCGCAGCATGCGGATCTGGGCCCGCTGGGTGTTGCCGCGCACGATGGAGTCGTCGACGACGACGAGCCGCTTGCCGCGGATGGTGTGCTCGAGCGGGTTGAGCTTGAGCCGGATGCCGAGCTGGCGCAGGGTCTGCGACGGCTGGATGAAGGTGCGCCCGACGTACGCGTTCTTGACGAAGCCCTGGCCGAAGGGGATGCCCGACTCCTGCGAATAGCCTACTGCCGCAGGCACGCCCGACTCGGGCACGCCGATGACGAGGTCGGCGTCGACGGCGTGCTCGCGGGCGAGGACCCGGCCCATCTCGACGCGGGCCTCGTGCACCACCCGGCCGCGGATGACGGCGTCGGGGCGGGCGAGGTAGACGTACTCGAAGACGCAGCCCTTCGGCTGGGGCTCGGCGAACTTGTGCGAGCGCAGGCCGTCCTCGTCGATGACCAGCAGCTCGCCGGGCTCGACCTCGCGGATGACCGCCGCACCGATCGTCTGCAGCGCCGCGGTCTCGGAGGCCACGACCCACCCGCGCTCGAGCCGGCCGAGCGCGAGGGGACGCACGCCCCACGGGTCGCGGGCGGCATACAGGGTGGTCTCGTCCATGAAGACGAACGAGAACGCGCCCCGCAGCTTCGGCAGCAGCTCGAGGGCGGCCTGCTCGGGCGTGCGGTCCTCATCGGCCGACAGCAGCGTCGTCACGAGGGCGGTGTCGGAGGTGTTGCCGCGCGCGAGCTCGCCGGTGACGCGGGCGCCGCCGAAGTGCTCGTCGACGAGCGCCTTGAGCTCCACCGTGTTGATGAGGTTGCCGTTGTGGGCGAGGGCGAGGGTGCTGTGGCCGGTGCCGCCGAGCGTGGGCTGGGCGTTCTCCCACGTGGAGCCGCCGGTGGTCGAGTAGCGCGTGTGGCCAATGGCGATGTGGCCGCGGAGCGAGCTCAACGCCGTCTCGTCGAAGACCTGCGACACGAGGCCCATGTCCTTGTAGACGAGGATCTTCTCGCCGTCGCCGGTCGCGATGCCGGCGGACTCCTGGCCGCGGTGCTGCAGCGCGTAGAGCCCGAAGTACGTCAGCTTCGCGACGTCCTCTCCGGGGGCCCAGACGCCGAAGACCCCGCAGGCGTCCTGCGGGCCCTTCTCGCCGGGGAGGAGGTCATGACCAAGTCGACCGTCGCCACGTGCCACTGCCCCAGTGTCCCACACGGGCAGGGTCAGCCCGGTCGCGGTCCAGCGCCCTCGCCGCGACGCAGCGGCAGCTCGGCGAGCACCTCGTAGCGCGGTCGCCGCCCACGCCCTTCCCCCAGGTGCGACTCGACGAGGGCGAGCTCGGTGACGCGCCAGGCCGGCCCCTCCCACGCGTCCAGGGCCCTGATCCACCGGGTGGCCTCGGCCGGCCGGTGGAAGCGCCCCAGCGTGACGTGCGGGTGGAAGCGCGTGCCGTCGGGGGTGGCCCCGGCCGTGCCGGCCGCATTGCGTATGCCGTGCGCCACCGCCCCGAGGTCACCGCGCACCTGCTCGACCCCCGCCCAGAGGACGCGGGCGGCATACGGGTTCGGGAAGGCGCCGGCGCCGGCGAGCCGCAGCACCAAGGGGTCGCGCCGGCCGGCCGAGCGCGCCAGCGCGTCGGTGAGGTCGTCGAGGCGCGCCTCGGGCACGGACCCGAGGAAGGCGAGGGTGACGTGCCACTGGTGGCGGTCGGTCCAGCGGATCTCGGGGCCGGCCTCGCGGCGCGGCGCCACGTGCTCCTCGAGGTCGTCGAGGACCTCGTCGGGCGGCACGACGGCGACGAAGAGCCTCATGGCTGCGCCGCGACACCGGAGGCGATGAGGGCATCCGCGTCGATCCCCCACGCGGACAAGGCTGCTCGCGTGTCGGCTCCGATCGCCGACGGTGGCGTCGACAGCGCGGCCGGGGTGCGGGAGAAGCGGGGCGCCGGGGCGGGCTGCACGACCCCGTGGTGCTCGACGTAGGTGCCGCGGGCGGCCAGGTGCGGGTGGGCCGGCGCCTCGGCGTACGAGAGGACCGGCTCGACGCAGGCGTCGGTGCCCTCGAAGACCGCCACCCACTCGTCGCGCGTGCGGGCACGGAAGGTCTCGGCGAGCAGGGCGCGCAGGGCCGGCCACTGCCGCGGGTCGAGGCGGTCGGGGGCGCCGTCGCCCACGCCGAGCAGGCGCAGGAACTCGGCGTAGAAGGCCGGCTCCAGCGGGCCGACCGCCATCCAGCCGCCGTCGCTCGTCTCGTAGACGTCGTAGAAGGGCGCCCCCGAGTCGAGCAGGTTGGTGCCGCGCTGGTCGGACCACAGGCCGGCCGACACGAGGCTGACGACGAGGGCCGACAGGTGCGCCGTGCCGTCGACGATGGCGGCGTCGACGACCTGGCCGCGACCGCTCGTACGGGACTCGAGCAGCGCCGCGAGCACCCCGACGACGAGGTAGAGCGCCCCGCCGCCGAAGTCGCCGACGAGGTTGACCGGCACCTGCGGCGGGCCACCGGCCCGGCCGATGGCGTGCAGGGCGCCCGTGATGGCGATGTAGCCGATGTCGTGGCCGGCCGCCCGGGCGAGGGGGCCGTCCTGCCCCCAGCCGGTCATCCGGCCGTAGACGAGGGCGGGGTTGCGGGCCAGGCAGGCGTCGGGGCCGAGACCGATGCGTTCGGCGACCCCCGGGCGGTAGCCCTCGACGAGCACGTCGGCCTGCTCTACGAGGGAGAGGGCTGCGGCCAGACCGTCGGGGTGCTTGAGGTCGAGCAGCACCGACGGGCGTCCGCGCCGCAGCACGTCGGCCTCGGGATCCAGCGGGACGGGCAGCGTGGCACCGCCGGGACGGTCGATGCGGATGACGTCGGCTCCGAGGTCGGCGAGCAGCATCGCCGCGAAGGGCGACGGACCGATGCCGGCCAGCTCGACCACACGCACGCCGGCGAGCGGGCCCGTGCGCTGCGTGTCGCGGTGCGCGCGGTCACCGGCGGGGCCGGTCACGTCCGGTCGCGGCCTGACCGGTCGAGCAGGATGCCGAGCACGCCCGCCAGGCCGGTGCCCACCAGGGCGCCGAGCGCGCCGATGTAGAGGGCGCCGGTGGTCTCGGAGTACCCCAGCGCGCGGTCACCCGTCAGCGAGATCACGGCGCCGATGACGAAACCGAGCACCGCACCCGTGAGGAGGAAGCGCTTGAAGTTCGGGATGCGAGGGCGCTCGGGCCGGGAGTGGTGCGGGGTCTGGCTCACGCGCCCACCCTAAGCGAGGCGATCGGCAGCAGCCCCTCGAGGTGCGCGCGCTGGCCGCTCGCCCGGACGAGCGCACCACCCAGTGCCTCGTCCCACGAGAGGTCACCGACGGCCAGACGCAGCCAGGTCGCGGCGTCGGTCTCGATGACGTTGGGCGGGGTGCCGCGGGTGTGGACCGGCCCCTCGATGCACTGCACCGCGCCGTGGGGCGGGACCCTCACCTCGACCGTGCGCCCGGGGGCGATGGTGGCGAGCTCCTCGAGGGTGTAGCGCACGGCCGTGGCCGTGGTGCGCCGGTCGGCCGCCCACCCGGCCGCGCGGCACACCTCGAGCGCGGCGTGGCCGTCGGCGATCGGGGTGCGTCGGCGTGGCGGCATACGGGAAGGTTATCGACGGGCGGGGTCAGCGGGTGAGGGGCGGTCGCGGCCTCATCGCAGCCGGGGCAGCACGTCGGCGACGACCTCGTCGAGGACCTCGCGGGTGCCGCGGTAGGGGTCGCTGGGTCGCGGCCAGTGGGTGATCACGTCGGTGAAGCCGAGCTCGGCCGCGCGGCCGACGGCGTCCTCGAAGCAGGCGGCACTCGAGAGGGTGAACGTCGGCGCCGAGTCGATGTTGAGGTAGCGGTCCAGGCCGGCCGGGTCCCGGCCTGCGTCGGCGAGCGCTTCCTCGACGCGCCCGCAGAGGGAGGCGACGAGCGCCCACCACTCGTCGTCCGTGTCGACGTTGCCGCCGTAGGTCATCCAGCCGTCACCGCGCTCGACCGCGAGGCGGACCGCCTTGGGACCGTTGGCCGCCACGACGAGGGGCACGCGGTTCCCGGTGTCGCCGCCGCGGACCGGCCCGGGCAGGGTGCG
Organism: Dermatophilaceae bacterium; assembly: GCA_013361975.1. Classification (GTDB taxonomy): domain Bacteria; phylum Actinomycetota; class Actinomycetes; order Actinomycetales; family Dermatophilaceae; genus Terrabacter. Next base: position 1,071 of record JABFXB010000444.1, on the reverse strand, counting down.
CACGTCGCGGGCGCCGTAGAAGCGACCCTCGGCGTCGACGTGGTCCTCTCGCAGCAGGCGGTCGAGGAGCGCGGTGAACTCGTGGAACCGGGCCGTGCGGTCGCGCAGCGGCAGGTCCTCGCCCATGATGCGCGAGTCGACGTCGCCGCCCGCGCCGATGCCGAGCAGGAACCGACCGCGCGAGATGTCGTCGAGGGCCAGCACCTCGCGCATGAACTGGACCGGGTGGTGGTTGTTGGGCGACGAGACGAACGTGCCGAGGCCGATGCGCTGGGTCACCGCCGCGGCGGCCGCGAGGATGGGCACGGCGCCGAACCAGGGCGAGTCGGGCAAGCCGCCCCACGTGACGTGGTCGAACGTCCAGGCGTGGTCGAAGCCCATCTGCTCGGCCTCGCGCCACATCGGCTCCGCGACGGACCAGGAGTGCTCGGGCAGGATCGTGAGACCGAAACGCATCCCCTGACGGTAGTGGGCGGCGGTAGTAGTTTCGGACGAGCAGCCCTTCGCGAAGGAGTCCTCATGTCCAACCTCGTCGTCCACTTCGAGATCCACGGCTCGGACCCCGAGCGCCTCGCCGACTTCTACTCCTCCCTCCTCGGCTGGAAGTTCCAGCAGTTCGGCGAGATGCCGTACTGGTCCATCGACACGGGCGAGGGGTCGATGAGCCAGGGCGGCCCGGGCAACGGCATCAACGGCGGCCTGACCCAGCGTCAGGGTCCGGCGCCCGAGATCGGTGGCCCGGTCAGCGGCTGCAACATCGTCGTCGGGGTGGACGACGTCGACGCGCTCTTCGCCAAGGGCCTCGAGCTCGGCGGGTCCGAGGCGCTCGCGCCCGCGGACATGCAGGGCGTGGGGCGCCTCGCCTACCTGCACGACCCCGACGGCAACGTCTTCGGGCTCATCTCCCCGGTGATGTCGGACGGCAGCACGGCCATGGGCTCCTGACCCCGTGTCTCGTGACCCCGTGACGTGGCAGGACAGCCGCGTCTGGGACGCCACCGCGGTGCTCGCGGCCTCGAACGAGTGGAGCTGGGTTCCCGACGGCGCGCCGCACGTCCGCACCGACGAGTA
>JABFXB010000056.1 GCA_013361975.1 Dermatophilaceae bacterium | reverse complement strand
CGACCTCGACACGAAGCGTCACGACTTCCACGTGGCCGTCGAGAACTGGGGCCACGACTTCAACATCGGGTCGGTCATCCGCACCGCGAACGCGATGGGGGCGGCGGCGTTCCACATCGTCGGCAGGCGCCGGTGGAACCGGCGCGGGGCCATGGTGACCGACCGCTACCAGCACGAGCACCACCACGCGGACGCCGCGGCGCTCGCGGCCTTCGCCCGAGATCGCGGACTCGTGCTGCTCGGCGTCGACAACCTGCCCGGGTCGGTGCCGCTCGAGACGTTCGACCTGCCGCGCGGCTGCGTGCTCGTCTTCGGCCAGGAGGGGCCGGGGCTGTCGGAGCCGATGCGGGGCGAGTGCGAGGCCGTCCTCCACATCGAGCAGTTCGGTTCGACGCGCTCGATCAACGCCGGAGCCGCGGCGGCCGTCGCGATGCACGCCTGGGTGCGTCGCCACGTCTTCGAGCAGCACGTCCAGCCGGGGCCGTAGCGCCTCATCCCTGCGGGTCGCGGCCGCGCCAGCGCAACGGCTCCTCGGCGTACTCCTCGACGACGTGGGCCGCGACGCCGACGGAGCGCGCCATCTGGAAGACGACCTCGCCCGACTCGGCCGGCAGGCGCAGGGCGTGCAGCACCGCGGCGCTCGCCAGGTCGATGTTCGGCAGCGTGCCGGTGCGCTCGGCCACGACGGCAGCCACGGCCTCGACGCGGCGGCGCAGCCGGATGGTGCCGCGCCGCCGCCACAGGGCCTCGAGCACGACGTCGGCGCGCGGGTCGCCGTCGGGGTAGAGGAAGTGGCCGAAGCCGGGAACGGCGCCGTGCAGGCGCAGCGACCGCGCCACCAGGGCCACGGGGTCGGCGCCCTCGACCAGGAGGGCGTGGGCGGCCACCGGAGCGGCTCCGTGGAGCGGCCCGGCCATCGCCGCGTAGGCGGCCGAGAGGCAGTCGTGCAGGCCCGCGCGGGTCGACGCGGCCACCCGCGCCGCGACGGTTGAGGCGGTGAGGCCGTGGTCGAGAAGGGCGACGAGCAGCACGCGCAGCACCGCGACGTCCGCGGCCGTCGTCGACGACCCGCCGAGGGCCTCGAGGGCGAGCGAGGCGACGTCGGCCGACGCAGCCGGTGGCGTCGGACGGCCGGCCACGAGCGCCACCGCGGAGCGCAGGGTCGAGCGGGCCGACCGGCATACACGATCAGGGTCGGTGTCGGAGGCGAAGGGGTCGGCGGCGGCGAGCAGCTGGACGGCGACCGGCATACGTCGTTCGAGGGGCAGCGCACCAAGGTCGATGGCCGGTGAGGCCGGAACCTGCGGGACCGGTTGTGCCCCAAGGGAACCGAGCACGAGCTCCGCTGCCTCGTCGAACGAGCCGAGCGCGACGACGTCGGCGAGCGGGGTGCTGCGGTAGAGGAGGTCGCCGTCCACCTGGCTGCTGACCGCGCTCGCGACGCTGCGGAAGCGCAGCACCGGCCGGGCACCCCCGGCAGCTCTCGTCGACGACGCCAGCGCGTCGATCTGGGCGCGGTCGAAGAGGCTCTCCTGCTGACCCGGGCGCCGCTCGCTGCGCAGGACCCCACGACTGACGTACGCGTAGAGGGTCGCGCGCTTGACGCCGAGCCGCTGCGCGGCCTCGGTGGTCGTGATCCATCGGCCCGAGGGGCGGGCTGTCGGCGTCACGGGGCCTCCGGGTCGATCGGGTCAACGGTTGATGCAATCAACATTGACGATGTTGATCAACATGTCTGACAGTGACGAGTGAACCCGAGAGGAGCACGTCATGTCCACCACCACCGACTTCATCACCGTCCCCAAGGGCCTCGCCAGGGTCGTCGTCACCGACACCGAGCTGGGCGACGTGCGCGGCGACGAGGGCTTCTTCCACTACCGCCAGTACTCGGCGGTCGAGCTCGCCGAGCAGGTGGGCGTCGAGGAGGCCTGGCACCTGCTCTTCCACGGGCACCTGCCGTCGGACGACGAGCTGGCCGCCTTCAGGGCCGAGATCGGCCGGCTGCGGGTGCTGCCGCCCGGCCTCGCCGAGCTGCTCCCCGCCATCTGTGCGACGACCACCGACTCGCTCCAGGTGCTGCGCACCGCGCTCTCTGCGTGGGGCGGCGTCGCCGGCCTGCCGACCCTCTACGACACCGGGGAGGACGAGCGGAGGGCGGCCGCGATGGCCGCCGCGGCGATCACCCCGACCATCCTCGCCGCCGCGCACCGCCTCCACCACGGCCTCAACCCCGTCCCCGCCGACCCGGTGCTCGGGCACACCGAGGACTACCTTCGGATGGTGAGCGGCGAACGGCCCTCGGCACGCGACGTCCGGGCGGTCGAGCAGTACCTCGTCGCGACGATCGACCACGGATTCAACGCCTCGACGTTCACGGCCAGGGTCATCGCGAGCACCGGTGCCGACCTCGCGGCCTGCCTCGTCGGCGCGATCGGTTCGTTCTCGGGCCCCAAGCACGGCGGGGCCCCGAGCCGTGCACTGGAGGCCCTCGACGAGATCGGCACGCTCGACCGCGCTGACGCCTGGGTGCGGTCGAGGGTCGAGGCGGGGGACCGGATCATGGGGTTCGGCCACGCCGTCTACCGCACCCGCGACCCGCGCTCCGAGATGCTCAAGGCGGTCGCGCGCAGCTGGGACGACCCGCTCGTCGACCTCGCCGTCGGGGTCGAGGACGCCGTGGAGGCGACGCTCGCCGAGCTCAAGCCCGGGCGCGAGCTGCACGCGAACGTCGAGTTCTACGCCGGCGTCGTGATGAAGCTCGCCCGGCTCGACCCGTCGATGTTCACGCCGACCTTCTGCGTCGCGCGCGTCGTCGGCTGGACCGCGAACGTGCTCGAGCAGAGCCGCGACCCGAAGATCATCCGGCCGGCCGCGCGCTACGTCGGGCCGCCGCCGCCACAGCCGGTGCCCACGCGGTCGGCACGGTGAGCCGGACGTGCGGTGAACCCGAGGCGCCGTGAGACAGGACATGAGCAGGCCCCGACGCATCCGGTGGCCGGGGCCCGCTCGTCGCGAACGGTGGGAGCAACCGCCGCGACGTCCTTCATGACCCAGCACTCACCGGGGTCCTTCCACGCTAGGCCGATCCGAAGGCCTTGACCCCGGTTTATGGTCAGGACTCGGCAAGGATCGGTCTGGACTGCGTCGGCACGGCGTAAGGAGCGCGCAGGTCCACCGGACGAACCCGGCATACGGCGCAATTCGACTGGCGCGCCGGGCTTCTGCCTCAGTCGGATGCCTGCAGGGCCTGCTTCCACGACACGCGTCCGTGCGTCTGCAGGGCCGTACGGCTCTGCGGCTCCTGTCGCGGGAGGGCCGGAGGGGGCCGGTAGCGTCGCCCTCATGGCCGTGAGCTCCTCCACCCTCGACGTAACGACGATGCGCTCCCGCCTCGAGCGGCTGCGCGCAGAGGCCGACCGCGCCGGCGTCGCAACGCTCGTCGTCGCCCCCGGCTCAGACCTGCGCTACCTCACCGGCATCGGCGGCTCGTCGTTCGAGCGGCTAACTGCCCTCGTCGTGCCGACCGACGGCTCCGTGGCGCCCGTGTTCGTCTCGCCGGCCCTCGAGTACGCCGGCCTCGGCCACGTGCCGCTCGCCGACCTCGGCGTCGAGGTGCGCACGTGGGTCGACGGGGAGGACCCCTACTCCCTCGCGCTGAGGGGGGTCCCCACGGGGCCGGTCGCGGTCAGCGACCTCCTGCCGGCGCTGCACCTGCTGCGGCTCCGCGACGCGGGCGCGGTCGACCAGCAGCTCGCCGGACCGGTGCTGCGCGAGCTGCGCATGTGCAAGGACGACGCCGAGCTGGCCGAGCTGCGCGCCGCCGGCGCCGCCATCGACCGGGTGCACGCCCGGGTCGGCGAGTGGCTGCGCGCCGGGCGCACCGAGGCCGAGGTGGCGGCTGACATCGCCGCCGCGATCGTCGAGGAGGGCCACGCCGTCGCCGAGTTCGTCATCGTCGGCTCGGGCCCGAACGGCGCGAGCCCCCACCACTCGGTCAGTGACCGGGTCATCGAGCAGGGCGACCTCGTCGTCGTCGACATCGGCGGCCCGCTCCCGTCGGGCTACAACTCCGACAGCACGAGGACGTATGCCGTCGGGTCGCCTCACGAGCCCGACGTGACGACCGCCTACGCAGCGTTGCAGGCGGCCCAGCGCGCCGCCGTCGACGCCGTGCGCCCGGGTGTGACCTGCCAGGACGTCGACCGCGCCGCGCGGGGAGTGCTCGCCGATGCCGGCCTCGCCGAGCACTTCATCCACCGCACCGGCCACGGCATCGGGCTCGACGTGCACGAGGAGCCCTACGTCGTCGAGGGCAACGACCTGCCGCTCGAGCCGGGCATGACCTTCAGCATCGAGCCCGGCGTCTACCTCAGCGGGCGTTGGGGCGCGCGCATCGAGGACATCGTCGCCGTCACCGCCGACGGCGTCGAGCGGTTCAACACCCGCCCCACCGACCTGATCACCCTCTGACTGGGCGCCGTCTCAGGAGTCGAACCCGACCCCCAGCCGGTCGAGCGTCCGCAGCCAGAGGTTGCGGCGGCCGGTGCGGTCCTCGGCAGCGAGCGACGACCGCGTGGCCCGCACGGCGGCATACCGGATCGGCTCGGGCGGGAAGGGAACCGGCTTGCGGCGCACCATGGCCAGCCGCGTCAGCTCGGTGTCCTTGCCGTCCACGAGGTCGAGGGCCACGGCGGCGCCGAAGCGCGTCGACGCGACCCCGAGCCCGGTGTAGCCGACGGCATAGGCCATGCGGCCGCCCAGGGCCGTGCCGAAGACGGGCGTGAACCGTGACGTGGTGTCGATGACGCCGGCCCAGCGATGGGTGAAGCGGATGCCCTCCAGCTGCGGGAAGATGTCGAGGAAGTGGTCGGCGAGCAGGCCGTGCGAGGCGTCCGACTGCTCGAGGGCGGGGTCGATGCGTCCGGGGAAGTGGTAGTTCGCGTCGTAGCCGCCGAAGAGCACTCGGTCGTCGAGCGTCCTTCTGTAGTAGTGGAACTGGTTGCCGGCGTCGGTCAGTCCCTCGCGGCCCTCCCAGCCGATGGCGGCCAGCTGGGACGGAGTGAGCGGCTCGGTCATGAGCACGTGGTCGTAGACCGGCAGCACCCACGCGCTGAACCGGCGCAGCACGCCCTGCGAGGCGTTGGTGCCGAGAACGACGCGGCGGGCGTGGACCGAGCCGCCGTCGAGGCGCACGCGCACACCGGTGCCCTCGGCGTCGAATCCCGTTGCGCGCGTGCGCTCGTGGAGGCGGACCCCGAGCGACTCGGCGGCGCGGGCCAGCCCCCAGACGAGACGAGCGGGGTCGACGAGCGCGATCTCGGGGTCGTACATCCCGGCGAGGTAACGGGGCGAGTCGACGCGTGCGCGGGCCCGCGCCGCGTCGAGCAGCTCGACGGGCACGCCGTGCGCGCGGTGCAGCTCGTACGACTCCCGGACGGCAGGCACCTGGTGGGCGGTCAGAGCCAGTGTCAGCTCGCCGGGCACGTGGAAGTCCGCCTCGATGCCGTATGCCGTGAGCGCCCTCTGGATGCCGGCGAAGTTCTCCGCCGCGAGCCGGTCGAGCGTGGGCATCTCGTCGGGCCAGCAGGCCACGCCCTGGGCCAGGCCGTGGGTCAACGACGGCGCCACGAACCCGCCGTTCCGACCCGACGCACCGTCGCCGAGACGCCCCGCCTCGAGCACCACGACGTCACGCGACGGGTCGGCCTCCTTGGCCTGGATCGCGGCCCAGAGGCCCGTGAAACCGCCCCCGACGACGAGCAGGTCGGTGCGCGGCGCGGCGCCGGTGAGCGGCTCCCGCGGGTCGGGCCGCTCGGGACGGTCGGTCCAGAACGGCACGGGCCGGGCGTCGGCGAGCGCCGCAGCAGCGCGGTCGGAGAGCGTGGAAACAGGCATGACGAGACGGATTCGACCATGCTTGGGTGGTCGTGTGAACCCCTCTTCGTTCCAGAGCGATGCACCCGCCCTCGACGACCTCCTGCGCGTCTTCCACGACGAGACCCGCGCGCCCATCCGCGTCGGCACGCCCGAGAGACCGATCGAGGTCGAGGGCCTCGTCCGCCGCGAGTACGAGGTCGACGGCGGCCGCTGGAACATGATCGAGAGCCCCGACGGCCTCGGCCCGGACCCCGACCAGTGGGACGCCGTCATCGCGCGACAGCGCGACTTCTTCGCCGAGCGCGGGCTGCGCGTCGAGTGGAAGACCTACGACTACGACGAGCCGGCCGACCTCGGCGAGCGCCTCGTGCGGGCCGGCTTCGTCAAGGAGGACGACGAGGCCCTCATCCTCGGCGAGGCCGAGCCCCTGGCAGCCCAGCAGATCGAGCTGCCCGAGGGTGTCGTCGTGCGCGCCGCCGACTCCGAGGCCGACTTCGAGCGGATGGCCGCCATGCTCGAGGTGGTCTGGGGCGAGCCGCAGGCGTGGGTGGTCGACTCGCTGCTGCCGCGCTGGCAGGTCGAGCCGGGGGTGATGGACGTCGTGGTGGTCGAGGAGTCGCGCGAGGGGCCCGTCCTGTGCGCGGCCCGGTCCGAGTACGACACGAGCCGTTTCACCGGGCTCTGGGGTGGCTCGACTTTGCCCGACTGGCGTGGGCGCGGGCTCTACCGGGCGACCCTGCTCCACCGCGCGAGGCTGGGGCTCGACCGCGGCAAGGACTACGTGCGTGTCGACGCGTCACCCGACAGCGAGCCCATCCTGCGCCGGCTCGGCCTGCACCGGGTGGCGACGACGACGCCCTACGTCTTCGACCCCACCGCCTGACGCCGAGCTCCTGCCAGACTCGTGACGTGACGCGGGGTCGCTGGTGAGAGAGTCGCAGGCGAGCGGGGTGGCGCCGGCATCGCAGGCGCCTCGACGGCGCGCCGCGTTCGCGGCGTTCGCCGCCCTCGCGCTGGCCGCCTCCGTGCTCGCCGGATGCACGTCCCCGGGCGCCGACCCGGGTGCGCACGGCGTGACGGCCTCGGCCGTCGTGGGCCCGAACCCCTCTGCCGCACCCCCCGACACCAGCATGACCCCCGTCGAGGCGGCGCCCCGGTGCACCTCGACACGTCCGCTCACCGGCAGGGGGCTGCTGCCGCTCGGCGCCGTCTTCCCGGGGGCCGAGTCGAGCGCCTCGTCCGTCCCGGCGGAGGTCGTGCCGGGCGCCGACGCCGCCGACCGCGCCAGGTGCCCCGGCCGGCTGCCGGCCCAGCCGCTCTGCGACGGCCTCGTGCCGTGGACCGGCCTGGCCTCCGACTCCTTCGTCCCGGCGACCGCGGCACGTCGCCTCGTCCAGGGCTACCTCCTGACCATGCCGAGGCTCGCCGGAAACCAGGCCCCGCCCGAGAGCTCGGCCGGCACGAAGGCCGTGACGTACGCCCTCGTCGACCTCCCGGAGGCCGATCCCGCCGGGCTCGTCGACTACCTCCACGTCGCGTTCACGGCCTGTGCGAAGGCGACCTCGCGCACCGTGGCCGGTGTCGCGGCGCTCGTCGGGAGGGTGCGTTCGGAGTACGGCGCCGGGTCGGCCCAGGTCGTCCTGCTGCCCCGGGGCAGCCGCGTCGTCTGGGCCAGCCTCGACGGGAGCGGATGGGGGCCCGGGGAGCTGCAGCGGGCCGTCGCGGTGCTCGTCGCACGCCTCCTCTGAGCGGCCGCTCACCGGTGGGTGGGCACCCGTGGGCACGTGACGGCATACGTGGCAGGATTTCGGCTGGATCGACTCCGCACAGCTCCCGTACG